>CAIKWU010000165.1 GCA_903831155.1 uncultured Planctomycetaceae bacterium
AACGCCACGACGAATCCCGTACCGCAGCCCGTGCAGAGCGCGCGGGCGAAACCGAAGCAGAAGATGCCGCACTCGAGATAGCCGCGGAGCTCCTCCTCGACGTAGCCCGGCACGGGCCGCTCAGCGCGGTCCCGCCACTGGTTCGTAGACGTGTTCTCCCGTCTACTAGTCGTCGGACGCGGCCGCGGCGATCGCCGAGCGGCCCACCGCCGTGCCCCGGAAGCCGGCCGTGCTGACGGGCGCCGCCACGACCGCTGGTTTGCATCACCAGAGATTCTCTCTAAACGTGGTGACGTTTACGGGGCGGCAGGTCAGTCAGCCAATGGCACTTCGGCACGCGACGGCCGAGCGGCGCGACAGGGCATGCGATCTCTACGTCGTCTGCAGGGGCGAGTTGGAAGCCATCGGAGCGGCAGGCGAGCGGCTCGGAGCGGTCAAGGCGGGGGAGTGCTTCGGCGAGATGGCTCTCCTGATGGGCCAGCCCCGCAGCACCGCCGTCCGCGCCGTCACGCCCTGCAGCCGTCGCTCGCGCCGGCAATCGCGGTAATCCAGGCAAGCCGCGGTTACGGCCCGCCACCCAGCCTGATTGGCGAACTCGCGGCGGATCTGCCGATAGACCCGGAGCAGGGCGTCGTTGCAACGCGACGCCTCCCTTCCCATTCCATCCGACACGAGGTCCCGAGATGAACGACCCGCGTCGCAACTGCCCGCTCCTCGACCGCGAAGGGCCCTCGACGCGACTCGACGACGCGCCCGCTCCGTGGGATCTCCGCCGCTGCGAGGAGACTGGCTTCGTGTACCTCGCCAACCCGCCCGCTCAGGACCGGTTCCGTGAGGAGTTCGCTTGGGAAGTGACGCGCCGGCAGGAGTCGCTGCGGCGGCGGAAGCGGGAGCCGATGCTCCACGCCCTGAGCGGCGCGCTCAAGACGTTCCGCCAGCGATTTCTCAATCGCGACAAGATGGCGGCCATCATCGGTCACCTCGTGCGTGCAGCAGCCGCGGCGGATGACCGCGGATCGATTCGCCTCGTCGACATCGGCTGCGCGAAGGGGGGCCTCTCCACCCGTGTCGCCGACCATCTGCCACGGTCGGTCGCCGGCCGCTTCGAGCCAATCGGTATCGAGATCTCCAACTATCTCGCGAAGCTCGCGAATCTGGCGCTTCGCGGCCGTGGCGGCCGCTGCATTCACGGCACAGGTCTGGACGGCCTCGCCGCCATCGAGCGAGGCTCGACCGACGTGATCGTGCTGTCGTGCATCCTCGAGCACGAGATCTCGCCGCTGCCCCTGCTTCGCCGCTGCCGGGAGCGGCTCGCGCCCGACGGGCGGATCGTCGTCAAGGTGCCCAACTACGCCTGCATCGGCCGCCGGCTCCGTGGCTCGCGGTGGTGCGGCTACCGCTGGCCCGATCACGTCAACTACTTCACGCCCGAGTCGCTCGCCGCGATGGCCCGGGCCGCCGGGCTGCGGGTCGTGCGCATGAACGTCCTCGACGCCTCTCCGCTGAGCGACTCGCTCTACGCCGTGCTGGGCCGTGACGCCACCGCGGCCTGCGCCCAGGCCGACCCGCCCGCGGAGCAGCCGCGCCGCCTCGCCGCCTGAGCGGGCCTCCGCTCAGGGCTGAAACGTCGCGACGATCGGGCGATGGTCGCTCGTGCGATCGTCGTCGGGGAAGTCGCCGGCCCTGACGATCACGTCCGACGTGCCGTGCCAGGTCTTCGCGGCGTTGGCCACGAACACGAAGTCGAGGATCGAGCCGGGGTAGCTGTCGACGCCCGGGCGTCCGTTCTTCCGATCCTCGGACCAGTTGGAGTCGACGAGCGGTTCGGGCTTGAGCCACTCCCAGGTGTCCTCCTCGAGCATCGCGTCGAAGGCGGGGTTGCCCCGTGCGGTGGCGAACTCGTAGTCGAAGTTGAAGTCGCCCGCGGCCACGATCGGTTCGCTTCGATCGGCCGCCCAGCGGCGCAGGGCCCGCGCCTGATCGACCCGGAGTTCCTTCTCGCCGCGGGCGAGATGGACCGTGATCAGCCAGAACGACCGGCCGGTGGCGAGGTCGTGAAGTTTGGCGATCAGCGGGGAACGGGCCCGCACGCTGCCGAACTCGGAGGAGGTCTCCTCGTTCACCGTGAAGTTGGCACGGATGCCGGCGTAGCGGTGGAGCTCGATCACCTCGTCGATCCGAAAGCGGCGGGCGTCGACCGCCAGCATCAGCGAATCGGAGTCGGCATAGCCTCCGCTCGAGGAGGTGACGAAGTCGATCTCGCCGCCGAGCCCCTCGGCGACCGCGCGGCGATACCGCTCGACCGTCTTGGGCTCGACCTCCGAGAGGGCCACGACCTGGGCACGGGTGCCGGGATCGCGGAGCAGGCCGGTGAGTTGCCCGCCGATCACGTCGGCGTCGCTCACCTGGGGCTGCCCCGGGCGATTGCTCTCGACGTTCCACGCCAGGATGCGGAACTCCTCGGCTCCGGCGGGCAGCGGGGCCCAGACCGCCGCGAAGCAGGCCAGCGGGTGGATGGCGGCCGTGAGGAGGAATGTCTTGATCACTCGGCGGCTCCCAGGTCTCGGACGGAGATGTCCTTGAACTCTACCCACATCGGCGCGCCCGCGTGCAGCTGCAGCGCGAGAACGCCCTCGCGAAGGGCGAGGTCGGGGGCATCGGTGAAGTCGAGCGTCTCGGTGCCGTTCATGAAGTGGCGAATGCGGTCGCCCCGCGCCTCGATCCGCACCTCGTTCCAGTCGTCGAGCTTGAAGAGCCTCGCAAACGCCTCCGCATCGATCAGTTCGCCGAGAACCTTCTTCTTGTCATCCACCCACTCGGCCTTCTCGCCGACGAGGCAGATCCGGCCCCGCTTGCCCCCCTCGTCGTAGATGAAGCCGGCCACGTTCGGCATCTTCGATTCATTGCGAAGCTCGTGCTGATAGCCGCGGACCACCCACGCGTTCTTCGGGTCGCCCTCCTTGATGTGCCTGGAGCGGTATTGGATGCCGGAGTTGTTGGTGGAGTTGCAGCGGAAGAGCAGCTTGACCTCGAAGTCCTTCAGCACGAGATCCCTGCGGATCAGGAACGTGTTGCCCACGGCCTTCGTGTCCGGCGTGGTCTCGCCGTGGATCACCCCGTCGCGAACGCTCCAGAGCCGTGGGTCGCCGTCCCAGCCGTCGAGATCGCGGCCATTGAACAGCGTTCGCCAGCCGGCGGCGGCCGGGGAGGCGGGAAGGGCGGCCGGCGCCGCAGCCCATGCGAGCGTGGAGGTGAGCAGGCACGGGATCGCGATCAGCACCGAACGCATGAAGGACTCCCCGGGGGTGGATGGAAACCGCTTCCCACCAGTATCGCGGCAGCAGCCAGCGGCGAGCAAACGTCCTGGGCGGGCACCGGCCTGTACGGCCGCCGGTGGACGCGGGAAGATACCCCCGCCCCAGCCGGCCACGTCATGCCCGAACGACTCCCCCGCATCGTCATCGACCTCGAAAAGCTCCGCCACATCAACTGTGGGCTGGGGCGGTTCTGCCTGCATCTCGGCGAAGACCTCCTCCGCCTCGCCCCAGGACGCTTCGACCCGGTCTTCCTGCTCAAGCCCGGATCGGAGCGGCACTTCCCCCAGGGGGGCTTCGACACGATCGCCGTCAGCCCGTGGCGAAAGGAGAGGCTGCTCCGCTGCGCCCGGCCGTTCATGACTCCCTTCCTCGGGACTGACCGGGCCGATCTCTGGCACGTGACCAACCAGCTTTCCAAGTATCTTCCGCTCGACCCCCGCGTGCCGGTGCTGCTCACGATCCACGATCTCGCCTTCCTGCACGAGGATGCGACCGGATCGCTCCAGCCCAAGGCCCGACGCAAGCTGGCCGACATCCAGAGGAAGATCGATCGCTCCATCGCCATCGTCACCGACACCCGCTACGTGGCCGATGACGTCCGCGCCAACCTCGACGTGGGCGACCGGCCGGTGCACGTCGTGCCGCTCGGCCTCTCGGCACCTCCGGCCGCGGCGGCCGCACGGCCCGCGTTCGTGCCCGAGGGCCCGTTCGTGCTCTCGGTGGGCAACTTCCTGCCGCACAAGAACTTCCACGTGCTCCTCGATCTCGTCGAGCAGCTGCCCGGCCGCCGCCTGGTGATCGCGGGCAAGAAATCCACGCCCTACGGCGAGTTCCTCGAACGCGAAGTCTCCCGCCGGGGCCTCGATCGCCGGGTCATCCTCCCGGGCGAGGTCAGCGACGCCGACCGCCAGTGGCTCTACGAGGGATGCGAGGCATTCGTGTTTCCGTCGCTCTCCGAGGGCTTCGGCTTTCCGGTGCTCGAGGCGCTGCACGCGGGGCGGCCGGTGTTCATCTCGCTCACCACGTGCCTGCCGGAGATCGCGGGCCCGCACGCGTTCCCGCTCGAGTCTTTCGACCCCGAGACGATGGCGCGGGCCTACGAGGCGGGGCTCGCTGCGTGGCACGCCGATCCGGCGGCGGCCGACCGCGGCCGCCGACACGCGGCCGGCTTCGCCTGGGCCGAGACGGCCCTCGGTTACCTCCGCGTCTACGAGTCGATTCTCCCGGGTATTCGCGCCTGAAACTGGCATTTCGACGGCGCCCGCCGGCTGCTAGTTTCCCCACCCGTCGATCGTCCGCAGCCAGCCCAGTGTGTCGGGTCCGCCGCGGCGACCACACCAGGGAGGCTCCATGCCACGTCGCGCGCTGATCACCGGTGTCACTGGCCAGGACGGCTCATACCTGGCGGAGTTTCTGATCGCCAAGGGATACGAGGTCCACGGGCTGCGGCGCCGGTCGAGCACCTTCGGCACCGGCCGGATCGAGCACCTGATCTTCGGCGACCCGCCGCAGCTGCAGCTGCACTACGGTGACCTCTCCGACGGCAACGGCCTGGTCCGGCTGATCCGTGAGGTCCGCCCCCACGAGGTCTACAACCTCGCCGCCCAGAGCCACGTCCGCGTGAGCTTCGACCAGCCCGCCTACACGGCCGACGTGACCGCCGTGGGCACGCTGCGGCTCCTCGAGGCGATCCGCGACGTGCAGGACGACACCGGCGAGCAGATCCGCTTCTACCAGGCGTCGAGCTCCGAGATGTACGGCAAGGTCGTGGAGACGCCGCAGAAGGAGACCACGCCCTTCCATCCCCGCAGCCCCTACGGCGTCGCGAAGGTCTACGGCCACTGGATCACCGTCAACTACCGCGAGAGCTACGGCCTCCACGCCTCGTGCGGGATCCTCTTCAACCACGAGAGCCCGCGCCGCGGCGAGACGTTCGTGACGCGGAAGATCACGCGGGCCGCCGGCCGCATCAAGCTCGGCCTGCAGGAGAAGCTCCACCTCGGCAACCTCGACGCCCAGCGGGACTGGGGCTTCGCCGGCGATTACGTCGAGGCGATGTGGCTGATGCTCCAGCAGGACACGCCCGACGACTACGTGATCGCGACCAACGAGCTCTGGTCGGTCCGCGACTTCTGCGAGAAGACCTTCTCCCGTCTCGGTCTCGACTGGCAGGAGCACGTCGAGATCGACCCTCGCTACTTCCGCCCCGCCGAGGTCGACCTGCTGCTCGGCGACGCCACGAAGGCCCGCACCGTCGTCGGCTGGCAGCCGCGGACCAGCTTCGATCAGCTCGTCGACATGATGGTCGAGGGTGATCTCGAGCTGGCGCGGCGCGAGGCCCTGATCCGCACCGCTCTGGAGCCCTCCCTCAAGGCGGCCTGACCGCCGCGGGCGATCGTGAGGGAACCGCGCCGATGACCATCCGAACCATCTTGCGTTCCGTGGAGAAGGTGCTCATTCGCCCCGTGGGCCGCACCGGCCGGCGGATCCTCGAGCGGCTTCGGGGCGGTCGCGGCGACCGGGTCTCGAGGCTGGAGCGGCGGGTCGACGACCTGGAGTCGCTCGTTCGCGAGCTGACCGGCCTCGCCTACCTCCGCCTCGCCGACGAGGAGGCGGCCGACGGCGACCGCACGGCCGCATGAACCCGCCCCGCACCATTCTCGTCGATCTCCGCGCCGCCCAGTTCGACGAGGACCGCGGGATCGCGTCGTTCAGCCAGAACCTCGCCGCCGCGCTCGCCCGCGGCGCGGCAGACCGTCGCTGGCTGTTCCTCCACGATGCCGCCCGTCCGGCTCCCACGCGGATGGCGGAGCTCGCCACGCTCGGCGAGTGGTGCACGGCCGAGCGGATCGCCGCCGCCGCGATCGACGCAGTCATCACCGGATGCTTCTTCCTGCCGCGGGCATCCTGCACCGCCGACTACCTCCTGCCGCCGGCCCTGCTCGCGGGGCGTCCGCGGCGGTTCGGCGTGGTCTACGACCTCATCCCCTGGCTCTTTCCCGACCGCTATCTCGCCCGCGACCAGGCCCGCCGCCAGTACCAGGAGTCGCTCGGGCTGCTCCGCGGCTGCGACCATCTGTTCGGCATCAGCCGCTCCACCTGCGACGACATCGTCCGGCACGTGGGCATCGATCCGCGGCGGATCCACGCCATCGGCGGCGACGTGGACGAGGCCAAGCGGGCGCTCATGGCCCGCCCCGCGGCCGAGACCGCCGACGTGCCGTCTCGGCATGGCCTCGTCGGCCCCTACTGCGTGACGGTCGGCGGCGGCGACTGGCGGAAGAACCTCGACGCGCTCGTGCGGGCCTTCGCGAGGTTCCGCCTCGACCACCCTCGGCACCAGCTCGCGATCGTCTGCCGGCTGAAGCCCGAGCGGATGGCCGCGCTCCGGCGGCTCGCCGAGTCGCTCGGGCTACCGGCCCGCGCGGTCGTCTGCACGGGCTACGTGACCGATCGCGAACTCGTCGGCCTGCTCCGCCACTCGGCGATGCTCGTCTCCCCGTCGCTCTACGAAGGGCTCGGGCTGCCGGTGCTCGAGGCCTACGGCTGCGGCGTGCCGGCGGCCGGTTCGGCCACGTCGTCGATCGGCGAGCTGGTGATCCCGGAGCTGGCATTCGACCCCGCCGACCCCAGCGCCATCGCGGCCACGATGCGGCGGCTTGCCGCCGACCCTTCGGTCGCAGCGCGGTCGCTGGAGTTCGGCCGCGGGCTGCTGGCCAGGCTCGGCTGGTCGCGTGACGCCGCCACGATGATGCGGTTCATCGACGGCCCCCACGACCCCCGGGCGACTCGTCCGCGGCGGACACGGCTCGCGGTGGTGGCCGCGCTGCCGCCGGCGCAGACCGCGATCGCCGCCTACACCGTGCGGCACCTGCAGTCGGATCGCTGGACCACCGAGTTCTACGACGCCAACCCGGGCCCACGGATCGCCACCCCCGACGGAGTGCTGCCGTCGTCGCGGGTGCTCCCGGTGGAAGTGCTCCGGCCCGCACTCGACCGCGGCCGGCACTCGACGGTCATCCACGTGCTCGGCAACTCGGAGCACCACGTCAAGGTGCTCGAGGCGATCGCCCACACGCGGTCGATTCCGGGCATCCGTCGGCTCGCCTATCTCCACGAGGCGAATCTCACGTCGGCCTTCCGGTCGTGGCTCGGCGAGCGCTTTCACGACCTGCCGGCCGCGGAGCCGGCCGCCGGCTGCGAGCCATGGATCCGGCGGGCGATCGACGAGCATCCGGGGATGGGCGGCTGCCTGAGGTTCCTGGCGGAGCGGACCGACCTCGACGGCCTGATCGTCAACTCCGCCGCCTGCCGCGACATGATCGTGAGCGTGCTCGGCACGCTGACCGAGCGCTGGACGATCGACGTCGCGATGCTGCCGGTGGGGCCGATCGACGTGGCCGCGCCGTGCCCGCCCGCGCCCGACGACGAGCTCGTCGTGGGCACGTTTGGGATCGCCGGTGACGGCAAGCGGCTGGATTGCCTCGCGAGGAGCGTGTCACTGCTCGCCCGCCGCCGGCCGGCACGGCTCGTGATGGCCGGCTGGAACGTGGCGAAGTACACCCGCCGCACCGGCCTCGATTCGCTGCCGGTCGTGCATGTCCACGACAAGCCCGACGACGCCACGATGCAGCGGCTGATGCGGGAGGTGCACGTTGCGGTGCAGCTGCGGGAGACCACGCACGGAGAGTCGTCGGCTGCGGTGGCCGAACTGCTCGCGAGCGGCACGCCGCTGGTGGTGACCGGCGAGGGGAGCTTTGCCGAGCTCCCGGCCGAGCTCGCCACGTTCGTGACAGCCGACTGCCCGCCGGAGGCGCTGGCCGAGGCGATCGAGCGGGCGGCCGGCCGCCGGGTGGGCGGGTCCGACCTGGAACGGATTCTCGCGGCCTTCTCGCCCGAGGCCTTCACGCAGCGGTTCGCCGAAATCGTGGCCGCCTGAGGCCCGCGAGGCCCCCTGCCACTGGTCCGGCGAAGCGCCAGCGGGTGGCGGCCGTAGATTGGTGCGGCCCGGCGACGGTCTGGCCACACGGAGGTTCACGGCATGCCCCTGCAGGTCTCCTACATCGAGCGGCTCGAGGACGTGGTCGCGGCCGCCGTCAACTTCCTCTCCCGCGGCGGCGACCTCTTCGCCCGGCCGCGGATCGTGGTGCCCACCGCGGGGGCGAAGGCATGGCTCCACGACCGGCTCTCGCGTGAGCTGGGCACCACGGGGTCGGGGCTCGGCGACGGCATCGTCGCCAACGTCGACTTCTCGTATCCCGGCACGATCTCAGCGCTCCTGCAGCCCGACGACCGTCCGGCCCCCGTCGCCGATCCGTGGGATGTCGAGCAGCTCACCTTCACGATTCTCGACGTGATCGCGCACGACCCGGCCCTGGCCGCGATCGTGAGGCGGGCCGGCGGACCGCTGCTCGCGGCGCGGAAGATCGCCGACCGGTTCGACCATTACCACTTCCGTCGGCCGGGCATGATCCTCGAGTGGGCGGCCGGCCACGCCCGCCTCAATCCCTCGGCCGACGACCAGGGCCGCACGGTCGAAACGGCGCTCCGGAACACCGACCGTTGGCAGTACGAGCTCTGGCGAAAGGTGGCAGGCAGGATCAGCGATCCCTGCCCGCCCGTCCGTGAACGGCAGGCCACCGGGCCGGGCCCCGAAGCCGTGCTCGTGGCCGGCCTCCAGGGGCTGTCGCTGCACCAGATCCAGGTGCTCGAGAAGCTCGCCACCATGCCGGCCGCGTCGGGCGAGCCCTGCGACGTGCGTGTCGTGCTCGTGCATCCGTCCCCCGCGCTGCGGGCGATCTGGGCGGGCGAGGCGCCGCCGGCGTCGCCGGGCGTGGCGCCGGCCCGACGCGATGCCGCTCCGCGGGACGGCGTCGATCCGCTCGTCGATGCCTGGCTCCGCGGCACCCGCGAGGCCCAGTGGCTCCTCGCGTCGCAGGGCCTGGCGCCGGCGCATGCCGCCGCGACGCCGCCGGAGCCGCCGCCCGCCGGGGCGCCGCTGCTCGTGCGGATCCGCAGCACCGTCGCGACCGGCCGCGTGGAGCCGTCGGCCTCGGGCGGGCCGGGCCACGACCCCGGCGACCACTCGCTCCTGATCCATCGCTGCCACGACCTCGGTCGGCAGGCGGAGGTGCTCCACGACGCGATCCTGCACGCCTTCCGCGAGCTCGACGGCCTCGCGCCACACGAGGTGGTGATCGTGAGCCCGCAGATCGCCAGCCTCGCCCCGCACCTCGAGGCGACCTTCGCCCGCTCGCTGCCGGGCGACATCCACCTGCCGCTGCTCGTGGCCGACCGCGGCATCCGCGAGGTCAGCCGCGGCGCGGAGCTGCTCGCGGCCCTGATCGAACTGCTCGGCTCCCGCTGCTCGATCGACGGGATGCTGGCGGTGGCCGGCCACCCGCTCGTCCGCGGGCACTTCGGCTTCGACGACGACACCGTGGAGGTCTGGCAGCGGTGCATCGAGCGGACGCGGATCCGCTGGGGGCTCGACGCGGCGCGACGGGTTCGCGACGGCCTCGACCGCCCCGACCTGGCGGCCCACACCTGGCGGCTCGGGCTCGAGAGGGCAGTGCTCGGCGCCGTCGTGCCCGACGGCGATCCCGAGCCGGTGCTCGGCGGCGTCGTGCCGCTCGACCACGTCGATGCAGCCGAGGTCGCCGACCTCGCCCCGCTCGCCTCCATCTTCGGGATCATCGACGACCTGGACCAGGCGATCACCGAGCCCCGGCCCGTGGCCGAGTGGTGCGATCTTTTGGAAGCGGCCCTCGGCCGGCTCGCCGGCGAGGAGAACGACGATCTGGCCGTGCCGCTGGCCGAGCTCGACGCCCTGCGGCAGGCCGCCGCCGCGCCGCCGCACGATGCCGCGGCCGTCGCCGTGCCGTATCACGACGTGAAGACCCTGCTCGCCGCCACGCTCGCGGCCCCGGTGGGCCGCCAGCCGCTGCGGACCGGCGTGATCACCGCCACCTCGATGATCCCGCTCCGCGGCGTGCCGTTTCGCGTGGTCTGCCTCGCCGGCTTCGATGGCGAGGCCGTGGTGCCGCGCGAGGGCGACAGCGAGGATCTCGTCGATCGTGAGCCACGGCTGCTCGGCGACGCCGATCCCCGCCTGGAGGTTCGCCGCGGCCTGCTCGACTGCGTGCTCGCCGCCGGCGAGCGGCTGATCGTCACCTGCACGGGCATGGACGTGAAGAACAACGCCACGCTGCCACTGGTCACTCCGCTGGCCGAGTTCATCGATTTCGTGGAGCGTCACGGCGTGCCGAAGGATTCACGCGACGGCGCGGAGCATTCCGCGATCGAGGTCTTCCATCCCCGCCACGCGTGCAGCCGCCGCAACTTCGTGCCCGGGGCCGACGGCGTGCTGGCGTCCGACGTCGCCTGGAGCCACGACGCCGCGGCCCTCGCGGCCGCGAAGGCTCTCCGCAGCACCCTGCCCTCCCCGACGCCCACGGCCTCCACCGTCGAGCCACCCACGCACATCGAGTTCGAGTCGCTGGCAGGTTTCATGCACGACCCGCTCTGGCCCTACGTCCGCAAGACGCTCGGCATCAACACCTGGCGGGACGACGAGCTCGCGGTTCCCGCCACGCTCCCGCTGGAGCTCGAGACCATCGAGCGCCGCCGGCTCGTGAACGACTACATCGAGGGGCTGCTCGCCACGGACGACCGCCAGTCATACGCGACGTCGTGGGGGACGGCCGCCCGGGCCAATGGCGACGTGCCCGTGCTGGGCTTCGGCGACGCGGTCGTCACGGAGATCACGCAGTTCGCCGCCTCGCTGCTCACGGTGGCAGAAGACGAGCACGTGCCGCTCGACGAGTGCGTCGCGGCCACGCTCCGGCTCGATCTCGACGGGCTCACGCTCACAGGCACCATCGACCGCTGCTTCCCCGACCACGACACGATTCGCACGATCGTGCTGGTGCGGCCGGATGCCATGCAGGCAAGCTCGAACCAGTTCCAGCGGGCCAAGATGCTCGCCGTGGTCCTGCAGCTGGCGGCGAAGGCCCTCGG
>CAIKWU010000166.1 GCA_903831155.1 uncultured Planctomycetaceae bacterium
TCCCCCGGGTTCGGCACGGAACTTCTTCTGGATCTTCGCGAAATCGAGCGGCACGGCGGCGGTCTCCCGGAGCGGCGATCATCATACCCCCTCGCCGCGGAGGCACCTGTGGCGAACAATGACCCGGTTCCCTCACCCCCGCGTGGAGACACCCCGATGGCGGCAGTCAAGGTCGGCGACCGAGCCCCCGAGTTCACGGCACCGCTGCAGGACGGAGGCACGTTCGACTCGGCTGCGGTCGTGGGCCGAAAGTGGCTGGTCCTGTTCTTCTACCCGAAGGACAACACGCCGGTCTGCACCCGCGAGGCATGCGCCTTCCGCGACTCGTACGAGAAGTTCCAGGCGGCCGGCGCGGAGGTCGTGGGGGTGAGCAGCGACTCCGCGGCGACGCACGCCCGCTTCGCCGAGAAGCACCGGCTCCCCTTCCCCATCGTCGCCGACACCGACCGACGGCTGCGGAAGCTGTTCGGCGTGCGGAATCCGCTCGGCGTGATCCCCGGCCGCGTGACCTACGTGATCGACCGTGCCGGCATCGTGCGGCTCGCCTTCAGCGCGCTGTTCGCGTCGGACGAGCACGTGCGGCAGGCGCTCGCGGCGATCGAGGCCGCGGGCTGACGGCCGGCCCTCAGGCGGGGCTGCGGTGGGCGGGGAAATCGGTGTAGCCCTTCGGCCCCGTCGGCGAGTACCAGGCCTCCATGCCGGCGGGGGCCGCCAGAGGCCAGTCGTTGGTGAACCGCTCGACGAGGTCCGGATTCGAGATGTAGGCCCGGCCGAAGGCGACCATGTCGGCCGACCCCGACTCGATCGCGGCCTCGGCGGTTTCGAGCGCATAGCCGCAGTTGGCCACCAGCGGGCCGCGGAACACTCCGCGGAACTCGCGGAGCGTCATCGGGTCGCCGTGGCCGTGGAAGCCGAACTCGAGGCCGTCCATCACGTGGAGGTAGCCGAGGTCGAGGCGGTCGAGCGCGGCCGCGGCATGCAGGAACTGCTCACGGTAGTTCGGGGAGCCCATGTCGTTGAAGACGCCGTTCGGCGAAAGGCGGACGCCCACCCGCCGGCTCGGCCAGACCCCTGCGACGGCGGCGGCGACGTCGAGCAGAAGGCGGCACCGCTTCTCGATGCTGCCGCCGTAGTCGTCGGTGCGGAGGTTGGTCTTCGACTGCAGGAACTGGTCGATCAGGTAGCCGTTGGCGGCGTGGATCTCGACGCCGTCGAAACCGGCGGCCTTCGCCCGCGCCGCGGCCGCCGCGTAGTCGGCGACGATGGCCACCACCTCGTGCGTCTCGAGCGGTCTGGGAGTCTCGTAGGGCTGCTTGCCGGCCGGCGTGTGGATGCCGTCACCGGCGATCTTCACCGCCGACGCGGAGACGGGCAGCCGGCCACCGTGGAAGGCGCTGTGCGAGGCCCGACCCATGTGCCAGAGCTGCAGGAAGATGCGGCCGCCGCGGGCGTGCACGGCCTCGGTGATCGGCCGCCAGCCCGCCTCCATCGCGTCGGTGTAGATGCCGGGTGACTCGAGCCAGCCGTTGGCCTGAGGCGAGATCGTGGTCGCCTCCGAGACGATCAGGCCTGCCGATGCACGCTGGGCGTAGTACTCGGCCATGGTCGCGTTGGGGATCCGATCCGGGCCGGAACGGCTCCTGGTGAGTGGCGCCATCATCACCCGGTTCCTCAGGTCCAGATCGTGCAGTCGATACGGCTGGAGGAGTCGCAGGGACGCCATGAGGTGCATCACTCCGGGAGGTGGTAGAAGCCGATCGCGAGAATCAGGTACACGCCGAGGAGGAGGCAGCCTTCGAACCAGTTGGCCTTGCCGTCCTCGATCAGCTCGCGGGTGAGGATCGTGGCCAGGACGATCGCCACCACCTCGAAGGGGGTGAACGCGAGATCCATCGGCTCTCCCATCAGCCGGCCGGCAAACACGAGGAGCGGGGCGACGAGCAGCACGAGCTGGATCGTCGAGCCGACCGTGGCGGCGAGCACGAGCGAGGGCCTGCCCCGGCGGGCGAAGTGAAAGCCCGAGAGGATCTCGCCGAGGCTGCCCACGCCGCCGAGCAGGACGAGGCCGCTGAAGGTGTTGGACAGGCCGAGCTGCCGCGCGGTGGGCTCGAGCGCGTGCGAGAGCACCTCCGTCACGGCGCCCAGGGCGGCCGCAGCCGTCACGAGCACGAGCAGGCTCCGCCAGACCGGCGTGGCGGCGTGCTCCCCGTCGAGCCCGTGGTCGTCGGGCAGACTCGTGCCGCCGCTGCCACCGAGGAGCGTCACGGCGACGTTCATCAGGTACATCCCGATGAGCACGAACGACATCTCGAACGAGAGGTCGCGGGTGCCCTCGGGCGTGCCGATGCTGAACATCGCCGGGACGATGAAGCAGAAGGCGCAGATCATCAGCATCGACCCGTTCACGGCCAGCCGCCGCCGGTCGAACTTCTGCTCACCGTGCCGGATGCCGCCGGCGATCAGCGCCACGCCGAGGCTGACGAGGAGGTTCGCGAGGATGGCCCCGGTGAGCGAGGCCTTGACGACCGACGCCAGGCCGTTGGAGAGCGCCACGCCGCCGATGATCAGCTCCGGGAGGTTGTTGAGCGTGGAGTTGAGGAGGCCGCCGAGCGTGGGGCCGAGCCGGGCGGCGAGCCGCTCGGTGGCGTCGCCGATCAGGCCGACGAGCGGGAGGACCGCGACCAGGGCCGCCGCGAACACGGCCAGCGGCGGCGCCTCCAGCCAGGCGAGGCCGAGCGCGAGCGGCACGGCGGCGAGGAGCCAGCGGCCGGTCATGGCCGCCTCCGGGCCGGGGGTGACGGGTCGATGGTGACAGGAGCAGGCATTTCCGCCAGATTCTCGCGAGCGGCCGCGAAATGCAACTCCAGATCGTGGCGACCGCCTCACGCCCAAGCGTCCACGCCTTGACCACGCCGCAGCACGACGTCGCCGCCGCCACCCGCTGGTTCGCCCAGTGGAACTGCTACCGGGCGATCGTCGATCACGACTGGATGAGCCACGCCGCGATCGCGGCGACGATCCGCGGCCGGCTGCTCGGCGAGCGGCGGATGCCGTTCAGGGTGCTCGACCTGGGCTGCGGCGACGCCGATCCGGCGATCCGTGCCCTCGAGGGCACCGCCGTGGTCTCCTACACCGGAGTCGATGCCGCACCCGCGGCGCTCGTGGAGGCCCGCCAGCGACTGGCCGCAGCGTCGTTTCCCGCGGATCTCGTCGCCGCCGATGCGATCGCCGAGGTGGCCGCCCGCGCCGACCGGGGCTCCACGACCGATGTCGTGCTCGCCGGCTATCTCGTGCACCACTTCACACCCGACCTGAAGCGGCGGTTCTTCACCGACTGCCGCCGCGTCCTCGCCCCCGGCGGCGAGTTCTACTTCAACGACATCCACCGGCTTCCGGGAACGACCCGCGACGACTACCTCGCCGCCTACGTCGATGGCATGCGGGGCTGGCAGCCGATGGAGCCAGAGGCGTTCGCCGCCACCTGCGAGCACGTGCTGGCCCACGACTTTCCCGAGACCGAGGAGTTCACGATGAGGGCGGCCGCTGACGCCGGGTTCGACGTGTCCGCAGCGCTCTTGTTCGCCGATCCCGCCGGTTTCCATCGGCTCTACCGCTTCGTGGCTGGAGGATTGGCCTGATGACGAGCTCCCTGCCCGCCGACGCCCGCCGTGTCTCCGACCTCGAGCGGCTGCTCGGAGTGGCGCGGCGGCTTGGCGCGACGGTCGACCTCGACGCGATGCTCGCCGCCATCGCGGACGCTGCCACCACGCTGCTCGACTGCGAGCGGGCCACGGTATTTCTCTACGACGCCGCGGCCGACGAGCTCTGCAGCCGGCTGGCCACGGGCATCGCCGGCTCGCCGATCACCGAGATCCGGTTCCCGGCCAGCCTCGGCATCGCGGGCGACGTCGCGAAGACCGGCAGACTCGTGAATCTTCCCGACGCCTACGCCGACCCCCGGTTCAATCCCGAGTTCGACCGGGCGAGCGGATTCCGCACGCGGAGCATGCTGGCCGTCCGCCTCGCCGACCACGACGACGCCACCGTGGGAGTGCTCCAGCTCCTCAACAAGCGGGCGGCAGCGTTCGATGCCCGTGACGAGGAGATCGCCGGATTTCTCGGCAGCCAGGCCGGCGTGGCGATCCAGCGGCAGCGGCTGCTCGCCCACTTTGCCGAGAAGCAGCGGATCGAGCGCGACCTCAACATCGCCCGGTCGATCCAGCAGGGCTTGCTCCCCCGGGATCGGCCGCACGTGCCCGGGTTCGACATCGCCGGATGGAACCGGCCCGCCGACGAGACCGGCGGCGACTTCTTCGACTTCCTGCCGCTCGGGGACGGCCGGCTCGCTTTCGCGATCGCCGACGCCACCGGTCACGGCATCGGTCCGGCGCTCGTCAGCGTGGAGGCCCGCGCGCTGTTCCGTGCGGTCGTCGGAGCCGCGGTCGGCCTGGATCGTGCGGTCACCGAGGTGCACCGGCTCCTCTGCCTCGACCTGCCCGAGAACCGCTTCGTGACGGCGTTTTGCGGAGTCCTCGATCCCGGGGCGGCCACCGTCGAGTTCATGAGCGCCGGCCAGGGGCCGATCCTGCACTACGAGGCGGCGTCGGGCACGATCCGCGAGTTGCCCGCGCAGGGGCTGCCGCTGGCCTTCTTTCCGGAGGCGGTCTACGAGGGCGTCACGCAGGTCGAACTCGGCGAGGGCGACATGCTCGTGCTGCTCACCGACGGCTTCTACGAGTGGGCCGACGCCACCGGCGAGGCGTTCGGCGAGGAGCGGGTCCACGACCTGGTTCGCGTTCTCAACGACCGGCCGGCCGCCGACCTGATCGCCGCGATCTACGAGGCGGTCGTCTGCTTCGCTGCCGGGACCCGCCAGGCGGACGACCTCACCGCGGTGATCGTGAAGAGAACCGCGGCCAGCGCGGCGTAGGCCGGCACCGTTGGCTCCGGCACGGGTGCGATGGCCCCGATCCCGGCCTCACCGGCGGCGGCCGTGATGAACTCGGCGGCGTCGAGCAAATCAACCACGCCGTCGTAGGTGAAGTCGCCCTGGGACCAGACCGCGGCCGTGCCCGCGTCGTAGAGTCCGGCGCCTGTGAACTGCGCCATGTCGAGGATGTCGACCACGCCGTCGAGGTTGGCGTCGCCGGCAGCCACCGCGGCGATGACGAAGGATCCATCGTCCTGCGTGACCCAGCCGATCGTCCGCGACTCTCCCCGGGCGAGCGCGGCAGAGGCGGCTCCGGAGACGACGCCCGACGGGCCGTTCCACGAGCCGTCGCCGCGGCCCGCGAGGAGGTGGGCGACGAGGGTGGTCGGGTCGATGCCTCCCGCGGCGACTTCGATGCGGCCGGTGCCGATGTCGACCGCGCCGCCGGCGAACTCGATCGCCGTGGCCGCGAGCGAGCCGGCCTGCGCCACCACGGCCGTGCCCCCGGCCAGGAGGCGGAGCCGGCTCTGCCCGAGCGCGTCTGGATGGTCGAGCCAGAGCGTGCCCTTGCCGACCGCCGTGGTCCCGCTGTGCGTGTTGGCGGCCGAGAGCCGCAGGCGGCCGCCGCTCACGGCGACGTTGAGTCGCCTCGTGCCGCCGAGAACCGAGTCCTGCAGGACGCCGCCATACGTCGCGCTGCCCGTCACGGTGAGCGTCGAGTCGCGGGCGGTGGAACTGTTGCCGATCACGGCCGACGAGACCCCCTTGGCGATTCCGGCCACGGACTGGTCGTAGCCGGCGAGGTCGAGCGTCGCCGGCAAGTTGCTACCCACCGTCACGACCGCGTTGGTGGCGATGCCGTCGGTGGCGCCCACGCGGAGCAGGCCGTAGTCGTGGTTGAGCACGGGATAGGATCCGCCGCCGGCGAGCGTGACGGTGCCGCTGCTCACCGACATGACGGCGCTGCCCACCGTGACGATCGGGCTCATCACGACCAGCTCCCCGCCGTTCGATCCGCCGGCCGATCCGAAGATGCCGCCGGCGGACGGGTTGGACCGAATGGTGACGGCGTTCCCGGCGATCACCCCGCGGCCGCCGATGCCCGCCTGGATCAGGCCGGTGAGCGACGAGCCGAGGCCGCCATCGACCACGATGGGGTTCGTGATGGTGGAACTGAACATCACCGCCAGCTGCCTGGTCGAGCCGGTGATCGTCACGGTTCCGCTGCCCAGTGCCCGCGAGGAGGCGACGGCGAGCGTGCCTCCGCGGACCGTCGTCGAGCCGGCATAGTCGGACGTGCCCGACAGCCGCTGCAAGCCGCTGCCGATCTTCACCAGCGCCAGGCTCTGCCCGGCCCCCTGCGTGAGCGTGCCGGCGAAGGTGCCGCTCGCATCGGCGCTGCCGACGGTGAGCGTGCGGGCGGTGTTCATCGTCGTGGTCACGGTGCCCGCGCCGTCGAGACCGTTGATCGTGTGGCTGTTTCCATAGAGGTCGAGCGTGGTGCCGGCGGCCATCGTGATGTTCTGCTTCCCCGTGCCCGACGGAAGCACGTTGGCCGTGAGGAGAAACAGGGTGCCTCCGTCGATGCGGGTGACGCCCGAGTAGGTCTTGGCCGCACCGGACAGCCGCCAGGTGCCCGGGCCGTCCTTCACGAGCGACACGGCCGCCGACCCGGCGTCGCCGATCCCGGCGGCGAGGCCGTTGTAGGCCGTGGAACTGCCGCCGAGCACGAGCGTGCGGCTGCCGGCTCCATCCATGACGATGCTCGCCGTGCCGCCGAACACGAGCCCTCCGCCCGCCCCGTCGCGGTCGATGCGACCGCCCGCGGAGCCCAGGGTGAATCCGCGGTCGACCGTGCCCCCGGCGCCGGTGTAGCGGAGCGTGCCGCCCGCGAGCACGAGATTGGCAGGGTCGGCGGACGACTGACCGATGCCGCTGGCGACGCCCCCGTTGGCCAGCACGGCGACTGCGAGCGTGCCCCCCGA
>CAIKWU010000167.1 GCA_903831155.1 uncultured Planctomycetaceae bacterium
CCGACCGAGGTGACCTGCAACGAACTCCTGATGGACTTCTGCCGCGGCCTGATCGCCCCCGACCCGGCGAAGCGGTTTCCGAGCGCGGAAGACGCCGACATGAAGAAGGGGGGCGCCGCGAGCTTCCACCGCCAGCTGATCGTGGGCGGCCTGGCGAGCGAGTACGAGAA
The DNA here is from genome assembly GCA_903831155.1 of uncultured Planctomycetaceae bacterium. Taxonomy (GTDB): domain Bacteria; phylum Planctomycetota; class Planctomycetia; order Pirellulales; family UBA1268; genus QWPN01. The sequence goes on from CAIKWU010000167.1 coordinate 171, forward strand.
CGAGATCAGGGCCTGGCTCGAAGAGCTGGAGTGACGCTCGTGCGGTCGGGGTGCTGCGCCGGCGGCGGGGCGGCGTGGGGTGCCTCGCCCGATGATTTCGCACCACGCGGGCCGAGGGTGCCAGCCGCGGGGGGCGAAATCCTCGAAGGCTCGTCATCCCCACGCCGCCCCACCGCCGGCTCGCCGCGCGGCTCACGCAGCAGTACTCACGCCGCCGAGCCCCGGCGGCGCTTCGCTACTTCAGCCGGCGGTAGATCGCCCGCACGAGGGCCGTGGTGAGCCGCGGGGCGAGCCGCTTGAGACGCCAGAGCCAGCGGGCCTGCAGGCCCACCACCACGTAGCGGCGGTTGCAACGCACGGCCCGGAGCACGCGGCGGGCGACGCGGTCGCTCGTCCACCAGGTAATGGCCATTCGTCGCTCGGCCTCCCGCCGCTCGACCGGCGACGTGAAGTGCCAGGTGTCGAGCAGGCCCGAGCGGAAGAAGCCCGGGCAGACGATCGTCACGCCGGGCCGTCGCCTCGGGCACTCCGCCGCGATCGCCTCCGAGAGCGCGACCACGCCCGCCTTGCTCGCGGAGTAGGCGGCCATCGAGGCGGGGGCGAGCACGGCCGCGATCGAGGCCACGTTCACGAGGTGCGGGCGGTGGCGATTGGACCGCAGCCAGGGGAGGAAGGTCTCGCAGCCGAGCGCGGTGCCGAGGAGGTTGGTGTCGATCACCCGCCGCCACTGATCCTCGGGGACCGTGCCCACCTCGCCGGTGGCGCCCACGCCGGCGGCGTTGACGAGCAGGTCGAGGTGGTCCCAGTCGCGACGAAGCCGCTCGTGGAGCGACCGCCAGGCCGTCCCGTCGCGGACGTCCATGGCGATTCGCAGCTCCCCGCGGGTTGCCGTCTGTTCCGCGTCGCGGCGGTCGATCGCCGCCGGAAGATCGACGCAGGCGACGGTCCAGCCGTCGGCCAGCAGGGCCGCGGCGATCGCCCGCCCGAGCCCGTTTGCGGCACCGGTGACGATGGCCGTGGCCGGGGGCATGGGGCGGGCGGGAAGGGACGACGAGTGGACGAGCGAGGGTGACGGGACTCGAACCCGCGGCCTCCAACGTGACAGGCTGGCGCTCTAACCAACTGAGCTACACCCCCGTGTCGGAATCCGCCACGCGGAGCAATCGCTCCGCCGGGGCCCTGCAACGGGTGTCCACCTCGTCAGACGCGAAGTATAGCGGCGGCTTCCGCCACGGCCAGCCGGGCCGTTCCACCGTCAGAAAATGCCCCGCTGCGGCGCGTAGCCCTTCCGTTCGGCGGTTTCCAGGTCCTGGGCGGCCTGGCCCTCGAGCCCCATCGCCCGGCAGGCCAGGCCACGGTGCTGGTGCATCACCGCGAGGCCGTGGTCGAGCGAGCGAAGCCGGTAGGCGAGATCGTCAGGATCGGCGTGGCCGGCGAGTTCGACGAGCTGCCGGCGGGTCTTCTGGGTGCCGTCGATGGCCACGTTGAGCAGGTCGACCGCCTCGTGATGCCGGCCGAGCAGGTGGAGCACGAACCCCTTGGTGTCGAGCAGTTCCGGCGACGCGTTGCCGTCGGGCGGGAGGGCCGCGTCGATGTCGGCGAGGGCGGCCTCGAGGTCACGGCCGACGAGGGCACGGATGTAGGCGCGGTGGTTGAGCGCCTCCGGGTCGGCGGGACCCGCCAGGGCGACGGCCGTCTCGGCGTCGTCGAGGGCAGCGTCGGACTCGTCGAGTATCACGTGGGCCAGCGCCCGCACGCGGCGCGGCTGCGACGATGTCGGAGCGATCGAGATCGCCTGCTCGGCGTCGGCCACGGCGCCCCGGGCGTCGAGGTTTTCGATCCGGAGCATCGCCCGCCAGCAGAGGAGCCGGCAGCGGCGGTCGGCGTCGTCGTCGCACCAGCGGATCGCGCGGCCGAGATCGCCGATCGCCGCCGCCACGTTGCCGCGGGCCTCGCGAACGATCGCCCGTTCGAGCGACCACGAGACCACGGCCTCCGTCACGGCCGGCATGATGCCGGGGGCGAGCAGGACGGGAACGACGACTGCCAGCAATCCGAGCAGGACCAGCCTCTTGCGGGAGCCCGCGGACCGCCGCGGGGCTGCCGGGCCGCTCGGAGAGCGGGAGGGAACGTCGGAGTCGACCGGGGCGGGGAACGACGGCGGAATCGGGAATCCGAGGCGGTCGTACTTCATCGGTCGTCGTGCCGACGGGGCCGGGAACGGATCGCGACGCCGGTGCGGCAATCGTGGCATTGGCTCCCACGATGATTGTATCCGGCCGGCCGCCGGGGGCATCCGGGCGGTGGTGAGCGTCGGTTTGACGCTGCGATGCAAGGGGCTGTACCCTGCGCAGGCCGCCTTTCGGAGAGGTTCCCATGCCGCTGTTCGAGATCGAAACCGACGCCCACATCATCATCTCGTGGGCTGCCGACGACGAGGCGGCCGCGGCGGTGGTGCACGACGCCTACCCGGGAGAGAAGATCGTGCGGCTCACCCGTCGTCCCCGCGACTCGTGGGTCATCTCGAAGTCGGCGCTGGGCCTGACCGACTGCCGCGCCAACCCTTGCAGCACGGCCCGCGAATGCCTCGCCAAGGCCGCCGGC
>CAIKWU010000168.1 GCA_903831155.1 uncultured Planctomycetaceae bacterium
CTCGTCGGTGCCCTGCAGGAGACGGATCTGGGCCTGCACGTCGAACGACGGCTCCCGCTCGGCGCAGCCGGCGGCCGCCATCGCCGCTCCCAGCACATACCTGCCGATCATCGCCGTCCGTCGCACGCCAAGGGCCTCCTCACCTGCTGACAGAATCGTAACACGGGTCACTCGGCCACGATGCCCCAGCGAAGCGCCTCGGCATGGAGTTCCCGGAGGTGCGTACGGATGCGTTCCTCCCCGCAGCCGCCCGGCGTGCCGAAGAGCCAGTGAAACGCTGCGTAGAGCCGGGCCGCGAGCAACCGCTCGCGATAGCCCTCGGGCGGTGCACCGCCCCAGCGGGCTTCGAGGTACTTCCGCTCCATCACCGCGATGTTTTCCGGATGCCAGTCGTAGGTGAACACGGCGAGATCCACCTCGGCGGGACCGATGGCCGCCGTCTCCCAGTCGATCGGGAGGATGCGGCCGTGGTCCCAGAGGGCATTCCGCGTGGTGAACTCGCCGTGGATCACCGTCACGGGGGATGCCACGAGCAGCGGGATCCGCTCGCGGTAGGCGTCGGCCACCCGCGCGAGCCACGGGCACTCCGCGGCGTAGGGTGCCGCATGCTCGCAGGTGCGGTCCAGCCACATCGCGTAGAGCTCGGCGTCGTACCGCGGAAGAAATGCCCATCGCGGATCGGCGAGCCTCGAGCCGGCCCACTCGTGAAACGCAGCCAGCCAGCGGATGAGTGAATCGACCGCGGCCGGGTCGGTCGACTTCGCCGCCGGCACGGCATCGGGATAGAACCGCATCACGAGCACGACCTCGCCAGTCTCGTCGTCGGTGAACGCGCCGAACACGTGCGGCGACTCGAGCGGGCAGGGGCCGAGCACGTCGGCATACACCCCGGCTTCGTGGGCCAGGCCGCGATGCGGCGTGGGTGGCGTGAGTTCGCGGCCGTGGGCAAACTTGCAGAGCACCTGCTCGCGGTGGCCGTCGGCAAACCGCACCTGCACGATGTCGGCCACGTAGCTGCTCACGAGCGGGTTCTCGCGGCGATGCACGATCCGCAGCGGGCCGTGGGCCGCGATCTCAGCGGCGAGCACCGCCGCGAGCCCGCGCTTCAGCGCGGCCCGCGACGGACGATCCATCGAGAAGGATGATGAGGGTTCGGTCATGAGCATGGTCGCCCCGCGGCGAACCTACCACGCAGGCCCCGGAGCGACGAAGGACCATGACCGCCGCCCGAGGAGCGTCGTCGTCGTCGGGAGGCATCTCGCCTTCTCGATCTCCGGCCGACACCCTGGTGGAAAAGCCTTCGCCGCTCTGCCTGACCACACGACGATGCAGCTCCCTGACCTCCCGCCCCCGATTTCCAGTCTCGGGAAACACCACCGGGCAGAGCATCATGCGATGCCCTGCCCGGCGTGAGATCACGAGTGCCGCGAAGGGCTCAGGTCAGCGAGCGCGGCGTCGGCGGAACATCGTGTAGCCGCCGCAGGCCAGACCGGCGAGGGCCATGACGTAGGTC
>CAIKWU010000169.1 GCA_903831155.1 uncultured Planctomycetaceae bacterium
AGTCGGAGTATTTCGGCTCCTGGCTCTACAATGCCAGAACGACCAGCTTTGGCGGACTCGCCAGCAACGGCTTCCAGCCCAAACCCGGCACGAACGTGGGCACCGTCTACTACCAGTCTGGCTACGCCGAGGTGCTCTACTTCCTCACTGGCGAGAGCCGCACCTATTCAAAGATCGAGTACCGCTTCGACCGGCCAATCCCTCGCAACAACTTCTACGCGTTTCGCGACCGCAGCGCCCGCCGCAACCAGTGGAACATCAGCGAGGGAGCGTGGCAGGTGGGAGTGCGCTACAACTATCTCTGCCTGAACGACAGCGGCGTGAACGGCGGCGTCTTGAACGGCATGACACTCGGCCTCAACTGGCTGCTCAACCCCAACGCCCGCGTCTACTTCAACTACGACCTCACCTATCGTGACTTCGTGAGCACGCCGTGGACCAAGGACAGTAAGACTGGCGACGTCATCCCGAGCCCAAGCTACAACGGCAGCGGCTTCATCAATGGCTTCGGCACACGGCTGGCATTCGACTTTTGAGCCTCTCTCACACCTTCCCGACCCGACAGCGGAGTCCTTCCATGCGACACCTGTGCCTCGCCCTCATCACAGCGATGGGCCTTGTCACAAACAGCGACGCGACTCAGGCAGCAGACTGCTGCAGCGAGAAGCTCGCCTGCACCGACTGCAACCCCTGCTCGGACGGCGTGCCGACATGCAAGTCGTCTTGGGACGAGAAAAAAACCAAGAAAACGAAATACACCATGACGTGCGAACCGGCCTGCGCGCGGGCGGCAGAGTGCTTCTGCACGGGGCCGGCGGAATGCCGCTGCAGCCCGCCCTGCGGCAGCATCTACACGAAGAAAAAACTCTACAAACAGCCGGGTGAAGAAAAGGTCGAGAAGGTGCCGAAGTACGAGGTGAATATGGTGCCAGCCGAGCCCTGCGACTGCGCCCGCTGCTCAGGCGTATGCTGGTGGAATCCTCTCTCCGTCCTCCACTATCTCGTCGGTCACTAGAAAACGCACACCGGCTGTCCATCAGCCACATGATCTGACGGCCTGCCGCCGTGGCCTGGGGGGGCACCGGGCGGCAGGCCGTCTTCTTTGTTCACGATGCAGAACTCGCCGTCACCGTCGTCGCGGACTACATGTGCGGTAGGGATCGTCTTCGCGATGCCCGTCGAGGCCGATGCCCTCGCAGGATTGGCGACTGAGACGGTGGAAGTCACGGCGGCCGGACTCACGCTTCACGAGGGCATCGTCGCCGGCCGGCGGGTCGCGTGGTGCGTGGCCGGCGCCGGCGGCGAGACGGCCGGGCGGGCGACGCGACTTTTGATCGACGGCCATCGGCCGCGGCTGATCCTGTCACCAGGCTTTGCCGGCGGGCTCGACCCCGCACTCACCCGCGGCACGGTCGTTTACCCACGACGATCCATCAACCGCACAGAAGGACCGCCCATCGCCGTGGCAGCGACAGGGCAGGGGATCGCGACGCGAGCGACCGGCGATACAACCAGTCGTGACGCCCTCACGATCGTGAGCGTCGATACCGTGGTGACGACGGCCGCGGCGAAGCGGGAACTGGCCGTGGCGACCGG
>CAIKWU010000170.1 GCA_903831155.1 uncultured Planctomycetaceae bacterium
GGAAGGAGAAATACCGCCGCAGCGTCGAGAAGGCGCTCCACGAGGCGATGAAGCGGGACCGGGCGCGGACGAAGATCCTGCGGACGAGCCCCTTCGGGCTGGTGGAGATGACCCGTCAGCGGATCCGGCCGTCACTCCGCAAGAGCATCTTCCGCGACTGCCCCACCTGCACCGGCACGGGCACCGTGAAGACCGCCGAGAGCATGGCGATCGAGGTGATGCGGACGCTCCACCTCTCGGAGACGCGGGACGACGTCACGCGGCTCAACGTGACGGTGCACGACGAGGTCGCCACCTGGATCAACAACCGCAAGCGGCGGGAGATCGCCCAGTTCGAGGACCGCACGCACATCCAGCTGCACGTCGTCGGCAAGGACGGCGTGTCGCCGGAGCACCTGGTGTTCGACGCCTGGGATTCGAGCGGACGGAGCGTGCGGTTCCCGTAGGCGAGCCGGTTCGTGGCGGGATCCCCGGGCCGCGCGGCCGCTCAGGCCCGCGCGCCGGGGACCCGCTCGAACTCGTGCACGAACAGTCCGCTGCGGAGCTTGGGCTCGAACCAGGTGCTCTTGGGCGGCATGATCTCGCCCGCGTCGGCCACCGCGAGGAGCTCGTCGGGGCTCGTGGCGTGCATCGAGAAGGCGACGCCCCTGCCGGTGCGGCGCTCGAGCTCGTCGCAGCCGCGGATGCCTCCCACGAACTCGATCCGGGCGTCGGTCCGCGGGTCGCCGATGCCGAGGATCGGGGCGAGCACGCGGTCCTGGAGGAGTGACACGTCGAGGCTCGCGATCGGATCCGTGCGGTCGATCGACGCCTCCGGGAAGGTGAGCGACCACCAGCCGCCGTCCACGAACACGCGGACGGTGCCCCGGTGCTCCGGTTCACCGGCCTCGGACGGCCGCACGTCGCCGACGGCCCGGAGCCGGTCGAGGAACTCCCGCGGCGTGAGGCTGGCGAGATCCTTGACGATCCGGTTGTAGGGAAGGATGCGGAGCTGGTCGTGCGGGAAGACGACGGCGAGGAAGCGGCCGTACTCCTCGCCCCCCGTGTGCCGCGGGTTCGCCTTCGCGGAGGCCGTCGCCGCCCGCTCGGCACCGGCGGAGCGATGGTGGCCGTCGGCGATGTAGAGGAGGTCGAGGCCGCGGAAGGCTTCGAGGTAGGGAGCCGCGTCGGGCACCGTCCAGCCGGTGTGCTGCACCCCGTCGGGGGCGACGAAGTCGAAGACGGGCGATGCCGACGTGTCGGCATGCATGCGGGCGGCGAGCGTGGTGCCGCCGGAGGCGCGGTCGCGGAAGCAGAGAAACACCGGCTCCGCGTGGCAGGCGGTGACGAGCAGGTGGCGGGTGCGGTCGTCCTCCTTGTCGGGCCGCGTCTTCTCGTGCTTGCGGATCTCTTCGGAGCGGTACTGCTCGGCCTCGACGCAGCCCACGATGCCGAGCTGGGCCTGGCCATTGCGGATCTGGCGGTAGAGATAGAGGCCGGGCCGCGGATCGCGGACGAGCGTGCCGGCCGCGATCATCGCCTGCAGGTTGCGGTCGGCCTGCTCGTAGACGGAGGCGGCGTGGCAGTCGGTCTCGGGGGGCAGGTCGATCTCAGAGCGGACGACGTGGAGGAACGACCGCGGCTTGCCGGCGGCCCGCTCGCGGGCCTCCTCCGTCGAGATCACGTCGTAGGGGTCGCTGGCCACCTCGGCGGCGTGCTCGAAGGAGGGGCGGAGGGCGGCGAACGGATGGATGCGGATCATGGGCGGGTGTGCTCCTGGGCAGGGAGCCGGAAGATAGCGGCCCCTGCGCCGGCCATGCAAACGAACGGGATCGTCCCGTGCGTCAGGAGGAGAGCCGGTACGACTCCGCGAGCCCCGTGAACGCGGCGGCGGAGGCTTGGGCGTCGAACGTGTCGCCGAGCTCCTCGCGCAGGATCGCCGCGACCGCGTCCGCGGCGTCGGCGGCAAGCCGCGCGTCGAGGAAGAGCCAGCGGGCTCGTCGGGCGAGCACGTCCTCGACCGAGCGGGCGAGCTCGTGGCGGGCGGCGAACCGCACCATCGCCTCGCTGAAGCCCGGCAGCAGCATCCGGCCGGCACCGGCGAGCGTTGCGACCGTTCCCGCCTCGCTGCCGTAGAGGTGCGGCCCCGGCGGCTCGGCGAGCGGCACCGTGGCCGTGCCGGGCGCCGGCGCGCCGACGAGCCTGAGGTGCCGCGTGATGCCCGCGGCCCGCTCGGGCAGGAGCCCGTGGGAGAAGCAGGCGGCCAGCACGCTCTCGGCCATCGCGCGGTACGTGGTCCACTTGCCCCCCGTCACGGTCACGAGGCCGTGCGGCGACACCTCGACCGTGTGCTCGCGGGAGATCCGCTTCGTGTCGCGGCCTCCCGCGGCCGGCTTCACGAGCGGCCGCAGGCCGACCCAGGCGGAGCGGACGGCTTCGCGCGAGAGCGGCGCCGCCAGCCGCCGGCCGGCCTCGTCGAGGATGAAGTCGATCTCCTCCGGCAGCGGCCGTGGCTCGAGCGGCGTGTCGTGCCGCGGCGTGTCGGTGGTGCCGAGGATCACCTTGCCGAGCCAGGGTACGGCGAAGAGCACGCGGCCGTCGGCCGTCTTCGGCACGAGCATCGCGGCCGACGAGGGGAACACCTCGCGATCGACGACGAGATGCACGCCCTGGCTCGGCGCCACGAGGTCGGACACAGATGGCTCGTCGAGCCGCCGCAGGCCGTCGACCCAGACGCCGGTGGCGTTGACGACGCAGCGACCACGGATGTCGATCGCTTCCCCCGTCTCCCGATCTTCCACGCCCACGCCGATGACGCGGCCGTGCTCGACGAGGAGCTTCGTCACGCGGCAGTGGTTGAGCACCGTCGCCCCCTCGCGGATCGCGGTCCGCGCGAGGGCGACGGCGAATCGGGCGTCGTCGAACTGGCCGTCCCAGTAGCGGATCGCCCCGGCGAGCCCGTGCGGCGCGAGGCCGGGAGCCGCATGCAGCGCAGCCCGCCGGCCGAGCAGGCCGACGCGGCCGAGCCGCTCCGATCCGGAGAGCGCCTCGTAGATCGCCAGTCCGATGCCATAGAAGGGCAGGCCGAGCAGCCGACCGGACAGGCCGTAGGCCGGGAGGACGAAGGGCAGCGGCTGGGCGAGGTGTGGGGCGTTGTCGAGAAAGAGCCTTCGCTCGCGGAGGGCCTCGCGGACGAGCGACACGTTGCCCTGTGCGAGGTACCGCACGCCGCCGTGCACGAGCTTCGTCGCGCGGCTCGACGTGCCCTTCGCAAAATCCTCCGCCTCGACCAGCAGCGTGGAGAAGCCGCGGGCCGCCGCATCGAGGGCGGTGCCCAGGCCGGTCGCCCCGCCGCCGACCACGATCAGATCGAACTCCCGGGCCGACCGTGCCCGGTCGAGGAGCTGCGAACGCGACTCGGGGGTCTGCGAAGGTGCGGGCACGATGATCTCGGGCGTGACGGTGCTGCCCCGGAAATATACTCGCCCCAAGACTCTTCCCGATCGCTTTGCACCGGAGCGCGTGCGTCGATGGCTGTGGTCACGATTCGTGAAGCGGTGTTGATCGCCGTCGTGGCGCTTGCCACGGCGGCCGATGCGACCGACGACGGCCCGGTCATCGACCGGGCTGGATGCAGGATCTTTTGCCGGAGGCGGCCGCCGGGCTGGCGACGTGGGACGAGGAACTGAACCTCGGCGGCCTCACCGCCCTCTCCGCCGAGGCTGCCGAGGCGCTCGTGCCCCACACGGGCCGCCTCTGGCTGGGCGGCATCGCGGTGCTCGACGCGGAGGATTCCGTCGCCGTGGCCACGGCCCTGGCTCGCAAACGAGGTCACGTGGCGCTGCCGGCGCTGAAGTCGCTTTCACCGAAGACGCTCTCGGCCCTCCTCGGCAAGGACGACATCGGGCTGCCGGACATCGAGTCCATCGAGTTCATCTCCGAGCCGGACGGAACGCCGACGGAAGACTTCGTCATGCCCGAGGGATTCCTCGACCGGCAGCGGCGCGGCGGCCGATAGGGTTTCTGGCCGAGGGTCGAAGGCCCCGGTTTTTCGGCCGGAAACCCGCCCTCTCGACCCGTCCCCTCGACGGCGATACCCTACAGGGCTCGACCCCAGACCAGCTTTCCTCCAATTTTCACGGACCCGATCCATGGCCACCACCGCCTCCGCCGCCAGCATGAAGGACGCCGCCCACGAGTACGCCATCGTTCTCGACGGTGGCCGTCAGTACCGCGTCATGGAGGGGCAGGAGCTCGAGATCGACTTCCGTCATCTGCCCGCCGGCAGCGAACTGGTGTTCGACGACGTGCTGGCCGTCAGCAAGGCCGGCCAGCTCACGCTCGGCAAGCCGAAGGTGAAGGGTGCCAAGGTCAAGGCCGAGGTGCTCGGCCTCGTGCAGGGCGAGAAGATCTACGTCCAGAAGTTCGCCCGCCGGAAGAACTACCGCCGTCGCACCGGCCACCGGTCGATCTCGACCCGGGTGCGGATCGCGTCGATCTCGGCCTGAGTTCAGAGCCGCAGGCCCGCGAGCGGGCCACCGTGGCGGCAGAGTGCGTCGACCGCCGCCGTGACGGCCGGATCTTCCTCGACCGGCGGCGCGTGGTGCGGCTTGAGCCGTGCGTCGATCACCAAGGGGCCGCGGCAGCCCCAGTGCTTGTGCATCGTCGAAGCCTCGACGCCGTGCACGTTGGCCGCGGGGTTCGATCTCGTGAACGTGAGCCAGAGGAAGTTGGCGAGCGAAGCCGCGGCGAATCCCGAGTCATCCACGATCACGAGCAGCGGAAAGCCGCGGAGCGGATGCTCGGGCCCGATCGCCGCGGTGAACCGTTCCACGTCGGCCGACCACGGGCTCGTCCGCGCCGACTCCCAGATCGCCTGGTCGCTCGCCGCGTCGAGCCGGGGTGTGGGCTCGATCCGGGGCCCCTCGATCGCGACGACGCCCGGCAGGCAGATCCGCGGATTCGCGAAGCCGGCGGCCAGCGGGATCGCCGCGGGCAGTTCGCGAGCCAGTTCCCGCCGCACGGGGCCGCGGGCCGCCACGACCAGCTTCGAGCCGGCGTTCAACCCGCTGCCCGAGTAGTCGAGCGTGTCGATCGTGGTCTCGGTGTGGAAGTGGCAGTCGCGGGTCCAGTCGACCCGGGCGAGCAGGTGCGCGAGGAAGGGCTCGACATCGTGGGCATCGAGCCCCGGCGCCTCGCCGCCATCGACGATGAAGAGATACTTGGCGAGCGACAACTGGCCCTGGCCGAGGATCGCCGAGGCCTGCGTGAGCAGTTCGGCGGGCCGGTCCGAACGCTTCCAGGGGAGATACCGCTCGCTCCCCACGGCCAGCAGCAGCGGGTGGACGCCCGACGCATCGACCGCATGCACGCTCGACACGCCGGGCAGCACCGTCGGGATCACGGGGCCGGTGAGTTCGTGGACCAGCCAGCCGAAGAGCGTGTCTTCCTGCGGCGGCCGGCCAACGACGGTGATCGGCCAGATCGCCCCCTCGCGATGCCAGACCTGATCGACGCGGAGCAGAGGAAACTCGTGCTGGCGGGCGTAGTAGCCGAGGTGGTCGCCGAAGGGGCCCTCCGGTTTCGTGGCGCCGGGGTTCACCGTGCCCTCGATCACGAAGTCGGCGTCGGCGTAGATCGCCGGGCGATCCTTCCGCGGGATCATCGGGATCCGGTGGCCGGCGAGGGCGCCGGCGAAGGTGAGCTCCGAAAGCCCCTCGGGCAGCGGCATCACCGCCGACACGGCCATGGCCGGCGAGCCCCCCACGAAGATCGCCACCTTCAATGGCTCGCCCCGCGCGAGGGCGGCGGCGTGATGCACGCCGATGCCGCGGTGGATCTGGTAGTGGAGGCCGACCTCGCGGTCGTGCTCGTAGGCGTTGCCCGCGAGCTGCACGCGGTACATGCCGAGGTTCGAGTGCTTTGTGCCGGGCCGCCCGGGGTGCTCCGTGTACACGGCCGGCAGGGTGACGAACGGCCCGCCGTCGCCCGGCCAGCACACCACCTGCGGCAGCCGTGAGAGCGGGATCGTGCGGGTCAGTGCGGGGCCGGTGCGGACCCGCTTCGGAAGCATCGCCAGCGCGTCGATCGGGCTTCGCCAGTAGCGGGCCGGGTTTCGCAGCGCGGCCGTCGGGTCGAGCTTGAGCTCCACGAGCCGCCGCACGCGGTCGAGCGTGTCGGCGAAGATCCGCTCGATCCGCGGCCTGGTGCCGTAGAGATTGACGAGCACCGGGAAGTCGCTGCCGCGGGGCTTCGTGAAGAGCACCGCGGGGCCGCCGGCCCGGAACAGCCGCCGCTGAATCTCGGCGATCTCGAGGTGCGGGTCGACGGGATGATCGACCACCACCGCCTGCCCCTCGGCACGCAGCGCGTCCACGCAGGAGCGAAGCGATCGGAATCCCATGGAGTGATGTGCCTGCGGCTGGCCGCCGGGTAGACTCCCGGTCGGCTCTCGGGAGCCGCCTATTTATAGACAGCCCCGCCGGCGGTGGCCGAAGGGCGGCCGCGAACGCGCGAAAGCAGGAGGTGACCGTGGTCCAGGTGTCGTCGATCTACGAGGGCGGGCTGCGGTGCCGGGCCACCCACGGGCCGTCGGGCACCACGCTCGTCACCGACGCGCCGGTCGACAACCACGGCAAGGGCGAGAGCTTTTCGCCGACCGACCTCGTGGCGACGGCCCTGGGCGCCTGCATGATGACGATCATGGGGATCGTGGCCGAGCGGCATGGCATCGACCTGAAGGGCGCCACCGTCGAGACCGTGAAGGAGATGACGAAGGAGCCGCCTCGGCGGATCGCGTCGCTCGCGACGCGGATCACGATCCCGCTGCCGGCCGACCACCCGCAGCGGTCGCTCCTCGAGCAGGCGGCCCACACCTGCCCGGTGCACAAGAGCCTCCATCCCGAGATTGCCATCCCGGTCGAGTTCGTCTGGAAGGGCTGACGCGATCCACCCCGTTGCTCGGACGAGTGGGTGCAGGTTGTCAACCTGCATGAGCGACTCGCGCGGGCTTCGGGGCTGCCCATGCCCCATCACCGGACGTTCGTTTCGCCCATCCTGGGCTTCACTCACTCGATGCCGGCTGCGCTCCGACATCCTGTCTCCGCTGGCTGTCAACGCCGGCTCCGGGGCACGGGCAGCCCCTCGCTGCGTGCGCGGCCGGGGAGGTGGTCCGTTCAGGGGTGGCGGCGGGCGTTCCTCACGGTTCGCGGCCCGGCCAGAGGCGGCTGCAGATCGCGTGGGCGATGCAGATGCGGCGGCAGCGTGAGATGGCGGGCCACACGTTCCGGGGTGCGGCTGACGCCGCCGTGCCGCGCAGGCGAGGCTCCCAGCGGGGCCTCGGTGCGGTTTTTCATGCCGCCCGTACCCGGCTGTTTCGCCCGTGGCGGCCGCCGGTGACAATCGAGACATGCCCGATCTCTTCGCTGCCTCCCGCGCTGCCAACGTCGCCCGGGCCGCGCCCCTCGCGGCGCGGATGCGGCCGCGCCGGCTGGCCGACTACGTGGGCCAGGAGCACGTGGTCGGCCACGGCAAGTTGCTCCGCCGGCTGATCGAGGCGGATCGCCTCGGGTCGGTCGTCCTCTACGGCCCGCCGGGCGTGGGCAAGACGACGCTCGCCGAGATCATCGCCACCGAGACGAAGCGGCGGTTCGTGGAGCTCTCGGCCACGGCGTCGGGCGTGAAGGACCTCCGCGACGTGCTCGAGGCCGCGCGGCGGCGGCTGGAGGACGACGGCCAGAAGACCTGCCTGTTCGTCGACGAGATCCACCGCTTCAACAAGGCGCAGCAGGACGTGCTCCTGCCCGACGTCGAGAGCGGCGTGATCGCCCTGATCGGCGCCACCACGCAGAACCCCTTCTTCGCGCTGACGAGCGCCCTCGTGAGCCGCAGCCGGATCTTCGAACTCGAAGCCCTCTCCAAGCACGACATCGGCCGGATCCTCGACCACGCCGTGGCCGATCGCGACCACGGCTTCGGCCGCGAGCAGGTGATCCTCACGCCGGAGGCCCGCGACTTTCTCGTCGAGACCTCCGACGGCGATGCCCGGCGGGCGCTCGGCGGCCTCGAGGTGGGGGTGCTGTCGAGCGTGGAGCGGCCGCTCACGTTCACGCTGGACCTCGCCCGCGAGAGCGTGCAGCGGAAGGTGGTGGCCTACGACTCGGGCGACACCCACTACGACTGCGCCAGTGCCCTGATCAAGAGCATCCGCGGGAGCGATGCCGATGCGGGGCTCTACTGGCTCGCGCGGATGCTCGAAGGGGGCGAGGACGTGCGGTTTCTGTCGCGGCGGCTCGTGATCCTCGCCAGCGAGGATGTGGGCAACGCCGACCCGCGGGCGCTGATGGTGGCGGTGGCCGCCATGCAGGCCACCGAGTTCGTCGGCCTGCCGGAGTGCCAACTGACGCTCGCCCAAGCGGTGATCTACCTGGCGCTCGCGCCCAAGAGCAACGCCTGCACGACGGCGATCGCCGCCGCCCGCCGCGACGTCCGCGAGCAGGCCGTGATCCCCGTGCCCCGTCATCTGCAGGACAAGCACTACGCCGGGGCGAAGCGGCTCGGCCACGGCCAGGGCTACGAGTATGCCCACGACGCCCCCGACGGCATCGCGTCGCAGGACTACCTCGGCGTGGAGAAGGACTACTACGAGCCGACCGACCGGGGCATGGAGCGGGATCTCGCCGAGCGGCTCGCCGAGATCAGGCGGCGGCTCCGGCAGGGATCGGAAGAGCCGTCCTGAGCTCCGCCACAATCTCGTCGGCGAGCACCTCCTCCAACCGTGCGAGTGATTTCGCGACCGCCGCGCCGTCGAGCACGCGGTGGTCGGCGATCACGGTCACGAGGCAGCGGCCATCGCCATCGAGCGGGCCGTAGGAGAGGCTCGTGGTGCAGATCGTGGGATGGAAGCGGTTGGTCGCCGAGAAGCCCGCGAGCGTGGAGAGACTGAAGGTGCCGATCCGCGTCACCCGCTTCGGCGACGTCGAGAGCATGTTCCAGCGGAGGATCGTGCGGCGGAGCCAGCCGGGCACGCTTTCGAGTTCGAGCTGCCGCCGGTAGGCCTCCTCGACGGGCCGCGTGACGAACCGGTCGATCGATGCCTGGAGGAGCGGCAGGGGCGTGGTGTCGGGCTGGGCGAGGCGGGCGAAGAACAGGCGGTCGTCGCCGCCGTCGCCGCGATTCACCGCCAGCACCGCCACGCTCTCGGAACTGGTGGCGATCCGCTGGCGGAACCGTCCGGCGAGCCAGCTCCGCAGGGCCGGCGTCTCCCGCGCGACGACCGCATAGGCCTTGAGGAAGATCGCCGCCCAGCCGATCCGCACCGCGGCAGCCTGCCGGGCGGCCGCCACGCCGTCGAGCCTCATCAGGCGATCGACGGGAAAGAGCGGGATGTCGAGGGCGAGGGCGGCCACGTCGTTCACGCAGCCACGGCCGGCCGGCAGCGGGACGGTGGTCACGGACGGGCGGGCGCGCATGGCGGAGGCTCCGGGCGGATGACGAATCGTAGAGAAGCGGCTGCGTCGGGCACAGGCGGGTTTTCGTGCCGCACGGCTACACTTCCGTCATGCGTGCGGTGATCCAGCGGGTGAGCGAGGCGAGCGTGACGATCGCCGGCGACGTGGTCGGCCGGATCGGCACCGGCCTGGTCGTGCTCGTGGGCGTGGAGGCGGGCGATGCCGCGGCCGACGCCGACTGGCTCGCGGGCAAGGTTGCGCAGATGCGGATCTTCGCCGACGAGGCGGGGAAGATGAACCGCAGCGTCGTCGAGGCGGGCGGCGGCCTGCTCGTGATCAGCCAGTTCACGCTGATCGCGTCGACGGCCAGGGGAAACCGGCCGAGCTTCATCGAGGCGGCGCGGCCGGAGGAGGCGGTGCCGCTCTACGAGCAGTTCCTGGCGGCGGTGGAATCGCTCACGGGCCGGCGGCCGGAGCGGGGGGTGTTCGCCGCCGACATGCAGGTGGCGCTCGTCAACGACGGCCCGATCACGATCGTGATCGACTCGCGACGCCGGGAGTGAGGTGACCGCGCAGGGGCGTCGCGTGCGGCCCGGCCGCCCGGTTTTCGCGGCGGTGACGAGGGGGCCTGAAACCGTGGTTCCGTTTGCTACAATCAGTCGCTCACGGTGGCTATAGCTCAGTTGGTTAGAGCATCGGTTTGTGGTACCGAGGGTCGCGGGTTCGAGTCCCGTTAGCCACCCTAGAAAACAAGGGTTTCGTGATCGCGGGTTTCGTTCGGCTGGTCAGGAATCGTCAAAAATCCTCAAAACGGTACCTGCCGAGGGGCAGGGCATTGAGGTCCGCAGTTGGCCGCCATCGGCGGCTGCAGGGCGCCTGAGCCGCGACAAGGGCTAAAGTGCCAAAGCCTCGCTCGCCCTTTCCTCGTCCTTGTCTTCCTTCCCGCTGGTCTGTCTGCTGCAGAGCGCGTCGCAGCGGCGAGCCCGCTGCTGAACTTGGGTGCGATGAGGGTTGGAAAAGATCGTGGCATTTTCTGAGCAGAGGATCTCTCCCATGGCAACGGTCTCCTATCCCCATATCGAGATTGCAGCCGATGGCACAGCCCTGGTCGAGGGCACGCGTACAAAGGTCGTTGAAATCGCTCTCGATCGACTGGCCCATCACTGGGATGCCGAAGAGATCCAGCGGCAGCACCCTCACCTGACGCTCGGCCAGATTTATGCGGCACTCACGTACTATCACGATCATCGCCAGCACTTCGACTCCGAGATCCGGGAGCAGTTGAGAGACGTGGACTTGATCGAATCTCGGCAGGAGCCGGGCCGGGTGAGGGCAAAACTCCGAGAAGCCGGTGAGTCCGCGTGAGCCTGGCCTTTTACCTGGATCACCATGTTCCCGCGGCGATAGCCGATGGCCTGCAGCAACTCCAGGTCGATGTATTGACCGTCGCCGAGGATGTGAAGGCCGACTGGGATGACGATCAACTCTTGGCGCGGGCTCTCGAACTCGAGCGGATCGTCTTCACCCAGGATCGGGATTTTCTCGTCCTTGCAGCCCGCTGGTAGGAGTCCCGACGTGAGTTTGCCGGCATGGTCTACGGCCACCAACTGCGGGTCACGGTCGGTGGCGCTGTGCGAGACATCGCCCTCATTGCGTCGGTCATGACGCGGGCAGACATGCGGAACCGGGTCGAGTTTCTGCCGCTGTGAGTTCTGCCGGCACGCGTCGCAACCCTTGGTAGACGCAGGTTTGTGGTACCGAGGGTCGCGGGTTCGAGTCCCGTTCGCCACCCTTCGCATCGAGCGGTTTGCCGCTCGATGGGCCGTTGGCTCGCCCGCGGCCTCAGTCGACCCGCTTCACGCTCAGGACCGTGACCTTCGGGCCGAACTGGGCCTGGACGAGCTTCTTCGCCTGCCCGGCGTCGCTCGCCTGCACGCGGGTGGTGCTGACCCTGCCGTCGAGGCGGATCCTGGCCTCGTAGGTGTGGGCCGCCATGGCGACGTGGCCGTGGTGTGCGGCACCCTGCGGCGGATGGCCGCCGATCAGGCCGGCCACGATCGCGAACTCGAACAGCATCGGTGCTTCTCCGAAGGGATGGTCAACACACTCTACGACCGAGCCGCGCCTGCGCTTCGCCGCCCGCGGTATGCCGAGGGATCGGTCATGGTGCCTCGAGTGATGCCGGGCCCCGGCGGTTGGCCTGCACGGGGTCTCGGGCGTTCAGCGGACGTCGATCTCGACCGACACGGGCCGCGATCCGTCGGTTGGGATCGTGATCTCGGGCGGCTGGAAACCCGCCGGCACGGCCGACTTCATGGCGGCGTGCGCCGCGGCCGGAAACGAGCA
>CAIKWU010000171.1 GCA_903831155.1 uncultured Planctomycetaceae bacterium
CGGCGTCCTGCCGCGGGTTCACGGCTGCACGACTATCCACACCTCAGCGAGGGTCTGCCCGTGCCCCGGGAGCCGGCGTATGCCGCCAAGCGAAGCCACGATGGCGAAGCGCCGGCGGCATCCGAGTGAGCCGAGGCCAGGATGGCCGAGGCGAACGTCCGGCGACGGGGCATGGGTAGACCCGAGCCTCCCGAACGTCCGGCGCCGGGGGCACGGGCAGGCCCTCACGCCGCTCTGCTAACCTGTGGCAGTCCCAGCAGGAAGGATCCTCCGTGACCCAGCCGGTCGAGACCGACGACGCAGCCCCGCTCGACGACGCCCGGATCTCCGACGTTCTCACGCGCTGGTGGGGCTTCGATCGGCTCCGTCCGCTCCAGGCCGATGCGATCACCGCGGCCCTCGCCCGCCGCGACTCGCTCGTCGTGATGCCCACCGGCGGCGGAAAGAGCCTGTGCTACCAGTTGCCGCCGCTGGTCGACGGCTCGACCGACGTCGTCGTCTCCCCGCTGGTCGCCCTGATGAAGGACCAGGTCGACGCCCTCGAGGCCATCGGCTACCCGGCCGCGGCGCTCCACGGCGGCATGTCGCAGGAGGAGCGTCAGGCAGTCCGCGACCGTCTCGCCGCCGGTGAGCTTCGGCTCGTGTTCACCGCGCCGGAGCGGCTCGTGAACACCGGGCTCCTCGACCTGCTCGCCCGCGTCGGCGTGCGGCGATTCGCCATCGACGAGGCCCACTGCATCAGCCACTGGGGCCACGACTTCCGCCCCGAGTACCGGCAGCTGGAGCTGCTCCGAGATCGGTTTCCTTCGGCCAGCATCCACGCCTTCACCGCCACGGCCACGCCCCGGGTCCGGGAGGACATCGCCCGGCAGCTGAACCTCCGCGATCCCGTCGAACTCGTGGGCACCTTCGACCGGCCGAACCTCGTCTACCGGGTCGTGCCCCGAACGGACCGCATGGCCCAGACGCTCGCGATCCTGGGCCGGCATCGGGGCGAGGCGTCGATCGTCTACTGCATCTCGCGGAAGGAGACGGAGCGGGTCGCGGCGCGGCTCGCCGCCGAGGGCCTGCTGGCCCGGCCCTACCACGCCGGGCTCGACGCCAGGGAACGACACCGGACCCAGGAGGCCTTCACCCGCGAAACGATCGACGTGGTCGTGGCCACGGTCGCCTTCGGCATGGGCATCGACCGCTCCGACGTGCGGCTCGTCCTCCACACGTCGCTTCCCAAGAGCCTGGAGGCCTACCAGCAGGAAACCGGGCGGGCGGGCCGCGACGGGCTCGCGGCGGAGTGCGTGCTCCTCTACTCGTCGGCCGACGTCTTCAGCTGGGAGTCGCTCGTCCGCAAGAGCGCCGCGGAGTCGGAGCTCGAGCCGGAGGAGCAGGAGCGGCTCATCGCCTCGCAGATGGAGCACCTGCTCTCGATGCGTCGCTACGCCCAGGCGGCCCGCTGCCGGCACGCGGCGCTCTCGGAGTATTTCGGCCAGCCCTACCCGCCCGCCGCCTGCGGCGCCTGCGATGTCTGCCTCGGCGAGACTGACAGCCTGCCCGACGCCACCGTCACCGCGCAGAAGATCCTCTCCTGCGTGGCCCGGGTCCAGGAGCGGTTCGGCGTGCGGCACGTCTGCGAGGTGCTCCGGGGTGCGAAAACCGACGCGGTGATCCGCCACGGCCACGACCGGCTCTCCACCTTCGGCCTCCTGGCCGCGCTCGAGCAGCGGGCCGCCGAGAACCTGGTGCATCAGCTTCTCGACCAGGATCTCCTCGCCCGGACGTCCGGCGACCGTCCGGTCGTCACGCTCAACGACCGTTCGTGGGAGGTGCTCCGCGGCGCCCGGGAGGTGGTCCTGCTCGAGCCCCGGGCCGGCAAGGCCAAGGCTTCGAAGGCCGATGCAGACGACTGGGAGGGCGTCGACCGCGATCTCTTCGAGCGGCTCCGTCGCTGGCGGCGGAGGATCGCCGAGGCCCGCGGCAAGCCCGCCTGGACGATCCTCGACGACAAGGCCCTTCGGGCGATCGCCCGCGAGCGGCCCGACTCCCCCGCCGCCCTCCTCCGCTGCAAGGGCATCGGCGAGAAGCGTCTCGCCGACTTCGGCCCCGCCATCCTCGACCTCGTCGTCGGAAGGGAAGAGACGTGAAACCCACCGCCGCGCTCCATCATCTCGGCCAGAGCCTCTGGCTCGACTCCATCGCCCGCACGATGCTCGACGATGGCACGCTCGCCCGATACATCGCCGAGCTCTGCGTAACCGGCCTGACGAGCAACCCGACGATCTACAACCTCGCCATCAAGGGCAGCGCGGCCTACGACGCCGCGATCACCGCCAAGACGCGGGAGGGAGCCGGCGGGGAGCGGTTGTTCTTCGACCTCGCGATCGAGGATCTCACGAGAGCCGCCGACCTCTTCCGGCCGGTGCATGACCGCACGGGCGGACTCGACGGGTGGGTGTCGCTGGAGGTTTCTCCCCATCTGGCCTACGACGCCGCCGCCACGCTCGCCGCCGCCAAGGAGCTCTTCGCCCGCGCGGGCCGACCCAACCTGTTCATCAAGATTCCCGGCACGCCGCAGGGGCTGCCTGCGATCGAGGAGGCGATCGTGGCGGGCGTGCCCGTGAACGTCACGCTCCTGTTCACGAAGGAACACTACGTGGCCGCCGCCGAGGCCTACCTTCGCGGGATCGAGCGGCGAATCGACGCCGGCCTGTCGCCGCGGGTGGCGAGCGTCGCCTCGCTGTTCATCAGCCGCTGGGATGCGGCGTCGGCCGGCGACCTGCCCGACCGCCTGAAAAACATGCTCGGCATCGCCGTCGGCGAGGACTGCTATCAGGCCTATCGAGCGATCCTCGCCTCGGACCGCTTCCAGCGGCTCGCCAACACCGGCGCCATGCCGCAGCGGCTCCTCTGGGCGAGCACGGGCACGAAGGATCCGGCCCTCAGCGACCACCTCTACGTACGGGCGCTCGCTGCGCCGCACACGATCAACACGATGCCGGAGCCGACGCTGCTGGCCTTCGCGGATCATGGCACGCTCGGCGGCACGCTCTCGCCCGGCGGCGGCCAGTCGTCACGAACGCTGTTCGAGATCGCCCGCGCGGGCGTCGGCATCGCCGCACTCGGTGAGCAGCTCCAGTCACAGGGGGCCGCCGCCTTCGTGAAGAGTTGGGACGGGCTGCTCCAGGTGATCGCCGCCAAGGCCGGCGGCGCGTGAAGGCACAGCGGCTGGTGGCAGCTCGCCTCACGGCGTTGGGCTTGGACGGCAGGAGCGAGCCGCCGTCAGCCCTCGCCCAGGTAGGCGTCGCGAACGCGGCGATCGGCGGCGAGCTCGGCGCCGCTGCCGGTGAGCGTGATCCGGCCGGTCTCCAGCACGTAGCCGCGGTTCGCGAGCTTGAGTGCCGCGCGGGCGTTCTGCTCGACGAGCAGGACGGCGATGCCCCGTGCCGAGAGCGACGCGATCACCTCGAACACTTTGGCGACGATCAGCGGCGCAAGGCCGAGCGACGGCTCGTCGAGAAGCAGGAGCCGCGGGTGACCGACGATCGCCCGGGCGATGGCGAGCATCTGCTGCTCGCCTCCTGAGAGCGTGCCGCCGAGCTGGTCCATCCGCTCGCCGAGCACGGGAAACAGTCCGCAGGCCTCGTCGATGTCGAGTCGCAGCTTCGCCCGGTCCTGCTGCGTGAATCCTCCGAGCTCTAGGTTCTCGCGGACCGTGAGCCGCGGGAAGATCCGGCGGCCCTCGGGGGCGTGGCCCACCCCGAGCCGCATGACCTCGTGCGGCTGGAGGCCCCCGAGCGGCGCCCCCGCGAATCGGAGCGACCCGCCGCGGGGGGGTACGACTCCGGAGATCGCCATCAGGAGGGTCGTCTTGCCGGCGCCGTTCGCCCCGATCAGGGCCACCAGTTCGCCGTCCTCGACGTCGATCGACACCCGGTCGAGCGCCCGGATCGGCCCATACCCCGCCTCGAGATCACGGACTTCCAGCAGCGGCATCGCCGGTCAGGCCTCCCCACCCAGATAGGCCTCGATCACCTTCTCGTCCCGACGGACCTCGGCCGGTGTCCCTTCGGCGATCTTCACCCCGTGATCGAGCACGGCCACCCGATCGCTCACCCGCATCACGACGTTCATGTGGTGCTCGATGAGCAGCACGGTCACGCCCCGGGCCCGGATTCGCTCGACGAGCGCCGCGAGATCGGCCGTCTCCGCGGGATTCATCCCGGCGGCTGGCTCGTCGAGCAGGAGCAACTCGGCACCGGTGGCGAGCGCCCGGGCGATTTCCAGCCGCCGCTGGTCGCCGTAGGGCAGCTGTCCGGCGAGCCGGTTGCCGTCGGCGGCGAGCCCCACGAACTCCAGTTCCTCGAGCGCCTTCCTTCGAGCAGCCGCCTCGGCCGCTCGGTTGGCGGGCGTGCGGACGAGCATCGCCGGCACGCCGCCGGGAATGGTGCGGTCGAGGCCGATGAGCACGTTCTCGAGCACGGTCATGTTGGAGAACAGGCGGATGTTCTGGAACGTCCGCGAGATTCCCGCCCGGGCGACGACGTGGGGCGACCGGCGCCCCCGCCTCCAGACGGCGAGCGTGCCGGCAGTGCCCAGGAGGCCGCCGAACAGGAACCCGAGGATCCCCCGCCAGCGAATCCGCGACTTGCCCGCCGCGAGGCGATCGAGCACCTCCTCCCGGATCGGCAGGGGGGAGGACGCCGCGGCGACCCCGGTTCGCTCGTTGTCGGTCACGTCAGGCACCGTGCCGGGACCCGCCCGCCGCGCCGTGACGGCCGCCTGGAGCTGGTTGCGCACGGCCTTGGCCTCCTCGAGGTCGCGCTTGATCGCCAGCACGTCCGTGCCGTCCGCACTGACCACCCTCCACTTGCCTGCCATCTGGTCGATCGCGAGCTCGGCCCGGAAGTAGCCGCGAATCCGGTCGAGGGC
>CAIKWU010000172.1 GCA_903831155.1 uncultured Planctomycetaceae bacterium
GGCCCTAAACTTCGTCGTGACGCTCGGCCGCTGCGATGACATGCGGGCCGAGGTCTTCGTGAGGCCGCTCGGTGATCGGGCCGTCGGGGAACGACTCGTGGGAACGGTGACCGGGCCTCGGCGTGGCCGTGACGCCACGCTGCCGACGATGGCCCGGCTCGTGCCACTGCCGGACTCTCCCGCCGCCGGGCCCGTGTCGCGGGCGATCCTGACGGAGCCTGCGTTTTGGACGCCGGATCTACCGAATCTCTACCGGGTGGAGGCGAGGCTGGAGCGGGCTGCGGGAGGCGGCGACGGCGAAGCGTGGATCGGTCTGCGGCGGCTGGGGGTCAGGGGCCGCTCGTTCTGGCTCGACGGACGGAGGTGGGTGCCGCGGGCCATCGGTGGCGACGTGAACCCGGCCGTAGCCCGAGCGGCGGCCGTGGGCCTCGTCGTCGAGTCGCCGGGGGAGGGCCTGCTTGACGCGGCCGATCAAATCGGCGCCGCGGTCGTGGCGGTGCTTGGCGGTGCAGAGTCGACGGTGCCTCACATCGCAGCCCTGGCCCGGCATCCCTCGACGATGCTCGCGATCGTCTCGGCGGAGCAGGCCGACGCCGACGCGATCGCCGCGCTGCGCCGGGTGAAGGGCACGCTGCAGATCGGCCTCGCAGTCGATGGCCGGGAGGGGCCGCCGGCCGTCGCGGAAGGACTCGACTTCGTCGCCGTCCTGATTCCCGGGCAGGGCATGCCGCACGAGGCGTGGCGCAGCCCTCCACGGCTGCCGCTCGTCGCGTGGCGGCGGGAGTCCGTCGGGAGCAGGGCCGCATGCGAGGCGCTGCAACGCGACCTCGCCCTGTGGGGCATGGCCCGCGGCGGCGACACGCTGCCTTGGGACTGGGCGGGATACCTGGTGGGATCCACTACCCGCGGCGATACACTCCAGTCATGAACCGATTCGACGCCGACCGCTACTCGCGGCAGACCCGTTTCGCTCCGCTGGGGCCTGCCGGGCAGGAGCGGCTCGCCGCGGCGCGGGTGGCGGTGGTGGGCTGCGGAGCCCTTGGCGGCGTGGTGGCGATGGCTCTGGCCCGCGCCGGCGTCGGGTTCCTCAGGCTCATCGACCGCGACGTGCCAGAGCTGTCCAACCTGCCGCGGCAGGTGCTCTTCGACGAGGCCGACGTGGCTGCGGGCCTGCCGAAGGCCGTGGCGGCCGCGGCCGCACTCGCACGAATCAACTCCGACATCACGATCGAGCCGATCGTCGCCGACCTCACCGCCACGAATGCGGTCGAGTTACTCACGGGCGTCGATCTGGTCGTCGACGGGACCGACAACTTCGAGGCGCGGTTCCTGATCAACGAGATCGCCTGCCGGGAGCGGCGGCCCTGGGTGCACGGTGGGGCGCTCGGCGCGGAGGGGCGGGTCCTGGCGATCGTGCCCGGCCGCACCGCATGTCTCCGCTGCCTGATCCCCGATCCGCCGGCCCCCGGGACCCTCCCCACGTGCGACACCGCGGGAATCATTGGCCCCACGGCCCTGGTCGTCGGCGCGGTCGAGGCGGCGGAGGCCATCAAGATCCTGGTCGGCGTCGAAGAGACGGTTGGAAGCATGCTCGTGTGCGATCTCTGGGCCGGCGTCTGGCGGACGGTCGACCTCGGGCCGCTCGCCGCCCTGGGCTGTGGCACGTGCCGTGGCACCGACTTCCCGTGGCTCGAGGGGCGGCTGGGCGGTCGCCCGACGCCCCTCTGCGGTCGCGACGCCGTGCAGGTGACCTCGGTGGGCGGCGCCGTCGATCTTGCCGTCGTCGCCGACCGGCTGGCCGGCGTCGGGCTGGTGGTCTCCAATCGCTGGATCGTGCGGGCCGACGTCGAGGAGGGCATCCAGCTCTCGGTGTTCGCCGATGGCCGCGCGATCGTCTCGGGGACCCGCGAGGAGGCCCGGGCCCGTGCCATCGTCTCCCGTTACCTCGGCGCGTGAGTCCCCGTGGCGGCCTCGATGATCCTCTGCTCGGTCGCCTCCGAGCGGGGGAACTCCGCGGTCACGCAGCCCTCGGCGAGCACGATGATGCGGTCGGAGAGGGCCAGCAGTTCCGGCAGTTCGCTCGATGTCAGGATCACCGCCAGGCCTTCCCGGCAGAGCCGGTCGATGAGCTGGTAGAGCTCGGCCTTGGCGCCCACGTCGATGCCCCGCGTGGGATCGTCGAGCAGGAGGATCCGCGGCTTCACCAGCAGCCAGCGACCGATGATGCACTTCTGCTGGTTGCCACCGGAGAGCCCCGTGATGGCGGCATGCGGCCCGGGTGTCTTCACGCCCGTCTCGCGGAGCGGGCTGGCGACGAGGTCCTCCTCGCGACCGCGCGACAGGAGGCCGGCCTGCACCGCCTGCTGCAGCCCGCAGAGGCTCACGTTGGCGGCGACGTCGAGTTCCGGGAACAGGCCGAGCCGCTTGCGATCCTCCGTCACCATCGCGATGCCCGCGGCGCAGGCGTCGGCCGGATGCACGAACCGCACGGCGTGGCCGTCGAGCAGGACTTCGCCCGTCCAGGCGGCCTCCGTCGCGCCGAAGATCGTCTCGAGGAGTTCCGTCCGTCCGGCACCCATCAGGCCGGCGATGCCGATGATCTCGCCGGCGTGAACCGTGAGCGACACGTCCTTCAGCCGGTAGCCCCGGGGATGGTCGGGCCAGGGAAGCGTCATGCCGCGGACCTCGAGCGCCACGGCGCCGCGTGACCTCGTGCCGTGGAAGTCGTGGCCGGCGATGTCGCGGCCGACCATCCAGCCGGTGATCTCGCGGGGAGTGGTCGCGGACCGGTCGACCGTGGTCACGAGCCGGCCGTCCCGCAGCACGGTGATCCGGTCGGCGAGGCGGAACACCTCGTCCATCTTGTGGGTGATCGAGAGGATCGTGACGCCGCGGGCCCGAAGGCGGGCGACGACGCGGTCGAGCCGGGCCACTTCGGCCTCGGTGAGCGCGCTGGTCGGCTCGTCCATGATCAGCACGTCGCTGCGGAGCGACAACGCCTTGGCGATCTCCAGCAGTTGCTGGTCGCCCACGCGGAGCGAGCCGGCCGGGGTGCGGGGGTCGAGCGGGCACTCGAGCTCGGCGAGGAGCGCCGCCGCCTCGCGCTCCATGCCGGCGTCGTCGAGCAGCCCCAGCGGCGTGCGACGCTCCCGGCCGAGGAAGATGTTGGCGGCCGCCGAGAGCTGTTCGACGAGGTTCAGCTCCTGGTGGATGATCGCGATCCCGGCGGCTTCTGCATCGCGGGTGCCGCGAAACCGGACGGGGGCTCCCCGGAGGAGGATCTCCCCGTCGTAGTCCGTGATCACGCCGGAGAGCAGCTTCATGAGCGTGCTCTTGCCGGCGCCGTTCTCGCCGCAGATCGCGTGGCATTCGCCCGGCATCAGGTCGAACGACACCCCCTCCAGGGCGACCACGCCCGGAAACCGCTTGCCGACCCCGCGGAAGGCGACGATGGGGGTCATGACGCGCGACGGTCCTCGAGCCGGCGGACCACTGCGAGGGCCACGAGCGTGAGGGCGCCCACGCCGGCGCCGAACAGGCCGGTGCGGCCCCGGAGCGCCTCCACGTTGCCGGCTGCCATCGTCGCCAGCAGCGCCGCGAAAATCGCGATCGTCGGCAGGGCGGCGAGGCCCCGGACGCCCGAGAAGAGCGGGTGGCCGGACTGCCCGCGGCGGCCGACCTGCGTGAACGTGACCGCGAGGGCCACGATGATCCCCACGATCATCCCCTCGTAGACGTCGGCGCTCGCCTTGATGAGCTTCGAGACGGCGTCGATCACGAGCCGGAGGAAGAGCGCGCCGAGCACCGTGCCTGGCACGGTGCCCGCCCCTCCCTGAAGGCTGCAGCCGCCGACGACGGCGGCGGCGATCGCGTTGAGTTCGTAGCCCCGTGCCAGGTTTCCAGGCTGGGCGACGCTGCTGTCGGCCATCAGGAAGATGCCCGCGAGGGCAGCCGTGAACCCACCGAAGCAGTAGGCGAACCACTTCACGTTGTCGGTGCGGATGCCGCTGAGACGGGCCGCCTGCTCATTGCCGCCGAGCGCGTAGAGGTGACGCCCCAGTACCGTGCGGGAAAGAATCAGCCAGGTGATCACGGCCAGCAGGAGGAAGGTGCCCGTCATGACCCAGACGTTGTGTTCCTTGAGCCAGGCGAAGAACGGGGTGTTGACATTGATCTGCTGCGACTCGCTTCCCCAGCGTTCCCTGGTGACGAACAGGCACATTGCCCGCGCGAAGCTGCGGAGCCCCACGAGCGTGGCGAGCGTGGCCACGAAGGGCGGCAGCCGGATCGCCGTGATCAGCCAGGTGTGGAGCGTGCCCACGAGCAGACCGGAGAGAAGGGCGGCAGCGATCGCCGCCGCGATCCCGGCGGGGCCGACCGTGACGAGCCGACGGTCGTCGGGCGCGGAGCAGAGCGTGAGCACGAGGGCGCAGGTGGTGGCGCTGAAGGCCACCATGGAGCCCGCCGAGAGGTCGATGCCGCCGGCGATGATCACCACGGCCGAGCCGAGGGCGATGATGCCCAGCAGCGCGGTGTTTCGCAGGATGATGTCGCGGCTCTCCGCCCAGTTGGCGAAGTAGGTGTGATTCGGGTCGAGCCAGCCCGTGATCACGAACACCGCGACGGTCGCCGCGAGGATGGCCAGTTCGTGTCGCGGCAGCCGCCAGCCGTGGCCCGTGGAGCCGGAAGGTGCCATGGCTCAGGATCCGGTGAGTCCGTATTTGGCGAGCCAGCCCTTGAAGTCCGAAAGCGGCATGAACTCGACCACCTTCGGATCGAAGAGGTCGGCCTTCACGGGCGATGAGGCGTCGGGCACCACGACCCGCAGGCCCGTCGTGTAGACGTCGCCATCGGGCTGGCCGGCGCGGGGAAACATCTCGGCCAGGACCGCCGGGTCGTTCTCGACCATCGCCTTGAGCAGCCGGACGGTCTGCACGCCCATCTCGAACGGGTTCTGCACGACCATGACGTCGATGTTGCCCTTCTCCATCTGGCCGATCGCGAGGGGGGCGGCGTCGAACGTCGCGACGACGTACTTGTCCCGCGTCGTCGTCTCGGTCACCACGTCGGCGATCGCCGGAGCGTTGTATGCCCAGATGCCGACGAGGGCCGCCACGTCCTTGTGGTTCTGCATCGCGTTGCGGACGTTGTCGCGGGCGCGGAGGTGGTCCATCTCGTCGGCCATGCGGTCCCGCTGCACGTAGGCCGTGCCGATCGCCTCGCTCACGCCGTCCATCCGGCTACGGGCGTTGTCGTTGTCGGTGAAGCCCGCAAACTGCACGTAGCCCCCGTCCTTGAGCCCCCGGGCCTCGAGGATCGCCCGGGCGGCGGCGCCGAGCGTGCGTCCGCCGACGCGGTTGTCGGTGCCGATGTAGTAGGGGCGGGCGTCCCGGAACGTCTCGCGGTTCACGTCGCCGTCCACCGTGATCACCTTCACGCCCCTCGCCTGCAGTTTCCGCATCTCATCGATGATCGCCTGGTTGTCGGCCTGGATGACGCTGATCGCCACGCCGGCGACGTCGTCCTGGGTGGCGTACTGCCGCAGCCGCTCGATCTGTCCCTCGGCGGTGGCGTTGTTCACGTCGCGGGACACCGTGATGCCGGCGGCCGCGCAGCCGAACCGCTTCTCGCCCTCCTTGAGGCCGCTGAGGCAGGCGTCCCAGAAGGGATCATCTCCATTGGTCACGAAGATGAAACGTTTTGGTCTGGAGGCGGCGGCCGGGGACGATTCCGCGGGGGCGCGGCCGGCGGCGGGTGAGGCGGGGCCGCGGCTGTCCGAGCATCCGGCAAGGGCGAGCATCGCGAGCAGGAGTGCGCCGAGCGAGAGCCGGGGTGGCTGATGGCACGTCATGGGAAGTTCCACGGAGGAGACGACGGATCAGTAGCGGAGACCGTTCTTGCGGACGTGGACGGCTGGCTCGGTGCCACGACCGCCCGCCGCGTCGATCTCGGCCAGCACGACGACGTGGTCGCCGTGGGAGACGCGGGCGGTGGGCCGGCATTCGAACCAGGCGGCTGCGTCGGCGAGCGCGGCCGAGCCCGACGCGGTGCGATGGACATCGAGCCCAGAGAAGGCGTCGGGAGAGGGCTTGCCGAATCGGGCCAGCAGCGGTCGCTGCGCTTCGGCGAGCACGCTGACCGCGAACGAACGGCCCTGATCGAGGGCCGCGAGCAAATCCCTTGTCGAGGCGACCGCCACGCTGAGCTGTGGCGGCGCGAACCCCGCCTGCATGACCCAACTGGCGAGCATGCAGCGATCCGCCTCGCCGTCGCGCCACGAGACGACGAACAGGCCGCTGGGAATGCGGCCAAGCGCGGCGGCGACGCCACTGTCCACGGTGTCAGTCTGGGCTGAGGGCTGCATGGGCATCGGGGAGGTGGTTCAGGCAATCACGGTGGGCTGGCGAGTCCGGTGATTCGCGATCTTGCCCCGCTTTCCGCGCCGCGGAACTTCGCGATCCGGATCCGGCGAGCTTCTTGCGAAAACCATGCCGGCGTGCCGATCACTCTGTGGATCCCGCGGACCTTCGACCTAGAGTGTCGCCGCGGTTCCGAGGGTCCGCAACCCGGCCCCACGCCCCTGCCCCTGCAACCGCGGGTTTGATCGCCTCCATGCCCGTCGTGACCGTCATTCCCGAGCGAGCGACCGACACGTTCCGTCGCGCGGGCGTGCTGAAGCGGGCATGGTGGTCGGGCGTCCTGGGCGTCGCCATGCTCGTCGGAGCGGATGTCGCCAAGGCCGTGCCACCGCCGGCGGCAGAACCGCTGCCGCCCCTCACGCTTCCCGAAGACGGTTTCTACTCCGGTCCCGGCGTCGTCCAGCCGCTGCCGCCCGCGCGGGGACAGGGGCCGGTGGTCCTCGACGGCCAGTGCGATCCAGGCTCGTGCTGCGACGACGGCTGTCCGTCCGCGGTCGACGGCTATCCCGACTGCTTCGACGATCTCTGGGCACCACGGCCATGGGGCTGGCACCTGTTGCCGAACAATCTGATCTACACGAGCTATCTCGCCGGACCGAAGGAGCCGCGGATCGGCACGTCGTGGTACGACGACACGGCGGCCGACCCCCTCGATCCCTCGATGAAGAACGGCTGGCTGTGGGACACGACCCTCGGCGGCCGCGCCTCGATCCTGCGGTATGGCTCGGATCCCGTGCTCCACCCTCAGGGTTTCGAGGTCCAGATCGAGGGTGCGGCCTTCGTGCGGCTCGATCCGCAGGACGACCGCGACCTGCGGTCGGGCGACTACCGTTTTGGCGTGCCGCTCGTCTACGGCATCGGCCGGTGGCAGACGAAACTCGCCTACTACCACAACAGCGCCCACCTCGGCGACGAGGCGATGATCAAGTACCCCGATTTTCCCCGGGTGAACTACGTCCGTGACTGCATCGTCTGGGGCAACTCGTGGTACGCCTTCGACTGGATGCGACTCTACGGCGAGGTTGGATACGCCTTTTTCAATGCAGGTGGCTCGCAGCCCTGGGAGTTTCAGTACGGGACCGAGCTCATCCAGGCCCGGCCGACGGGCATCCGCGGCACGCCGTTCTTCGCGATCAACGGCATGTCACGGCAGGAGCTCGACTGGGGCGGCAACGTCTGCGTGCAGGCCGGATGGGCGTGGCGGGGAAACCGCAGCGAGAAGCTCTTTCGGATCGGTTTCGAGTATCTGCAGGGCTCCGATCCCCAGTACGAGTTCGTCTACTACAATCAGAACCGCTGCGGCATCGGCATGTGGTACGACTACTGATTCGCGGCGGGGACGGGCATCCCTGCCGCCACGCTCACCATGCCGCTCCTCACCATCGAAAGCACCTGCGATGAGACGGCGGCTGCCGTGATCGCGAGGTCGCGGGAGGTGCTCTCCAGCGTGGTCGCGTCGCAGGAGCGTCTGCACGCGCGGTGGCGGGGCGTGGTGCCCGAGGTGGCCTCGCGGGCGCATGTCGAGCGGATCATCCCCGTGATCGACGAGGCGGTCTTGCGGGCCGGCATCGAGCGGCGGGCGATCGAGGCCGTGGCCGTCGCGGTGCGGCCCGGCCTCGTGGGTTCGCTCCTCGTCGGCCTCGCGGCCGGCAAGGCGATCGCCGCCGTGCTCGGTGTGCCGATCGTCGGCTACGACCACATCCTGGCCCATCTCTACGCGTGTCGTCTCGCGCACTGGGAATCGTTCGTGTACCCGTGCATCGGGCTGGTCGCCAGCGGCGGGCATACGTCGCTGTTTCTCCTCCGTGGCCCCCTCGATGCCGAGAGGCTTGGAGGGACGATCGACGACGCCGCGGGCGAGGCCTTCGACAAGGCCGCGAGCCTGCTCGGCCTCGCCTATCCGGGTGGTCCGGAGATCGAGAGGGCGGCCGTCGGCGGGAATCCCGGGGCGCACCGGCTTCCCCGGCCGCTCGCCGCCGACCGCGACCGTCTCGACATGAGTTTCAGCGGGCTGAAGACCGCCCTGCGCTACCTGGTGCGGCCGCCGCACGGCGAGGGTGATCGACCCGCGCCGACCGGCCAGCCGCTCGCCGACCTGGCCGCATCCTTCCAGCAGGCGGCGGTCGACTCCATCGTCACCAAGGTCGAACTTGCTCTGGAGCGGACAGGCTGCCACGCGGTGGCGGCGGGGGGTGGCGTGGCCGCCAACGCGCTCCTTCGGGAATCGCTCGAAGCGATCGGTCGCCGCCGCCGAATGCCGGTGTTCATTCCCCCGCGGTCGCTCTGCACCGACAACGCTGCCATGGGGGCGATCGCTTGGGAGCGGCTGGAGCGGGGCGATTACGACGGCGACCTGCTCGATGTCGTGCCCGGCACCGATCGTGCCGCCGCGAACCGTCCGTAGCACGGATTCATCCGCGTGGCACCCTCTCCTGTATCGCGAGCCCACTCACCATCAGGCCGCCGGGGCCACGATGGCCCGGCGGCGGGCAACGGACTGCTCGCCCGGATGGCGAGCCCACTCACCATCAGGCCGCCGGGGCCACGATGGCCCGGCGGCGGGCAACGGACTGCTCGCCCGGATGGCGAGCCC
>CAIKWU010000173.1 GCA_903831155.1 uncultured Planctomycetaceae bacterium
CTCGCCCGCGGGCTGCAGGGCCGCGGCGTCGACGCGAAGTTCATCGCCACCGGCCAGACCGGCATCATGATCGAGGGCGACGGCTGCCCGATCGATCGCGTGATCTCCGACTTCGTCAACGGCGCCGTCGAGAAGCAGGTGGTCGCCCGGCAGCACCACGAGGTGGTGGTGGTGGAGGGGCAGGCGACGATCACGCACCCGCAGTACTCGGGCGTCTCGCTCGGCCTGCTGCACGGCTGCGATCCGCACGGCATGATCCTCGTGTACGAGGCCGGCCGGCCGCACCACATGGGGCTGCCGCACATTCCGCTGCCGGCTCTGGGGCGGGTGATCGAGGCCTACGAGGCGCTGGCGGGATTTCGCGGGGGCGGCCGCGTGATCGGTGTGGCCCTCAACAGCCGGCGGCTCTCGGCCGCGGAGGCCGACGTCGAGCGGGAGCGGGTGCGGCGTGAACTCGGCCTGCCGGTCGCCGACCCGATCCGCCACGGCAGCGGCGAGCTGATCGACGCCGTCCTGGCCCTCGCGGCGCGAAGGCGGGGCGCGTGATCGACCTCGCCGTCCGGCACTTCGCCCTGCCGCTGCGCCATCCGTTCACCATCTCCCGGGGCACCGTGGCGGTGCAGGACACGGTGATCGTGCAGCTCGGCGAACAGGGCTGCCACGGGTACGGCGAGGCGACCACCAATCCCTACTACGGCGCCACGGTCGAGTCGCTCGCGCGGCAGATCTCCGCGGTCGCTCCCCTGCTCCGTCGCTGCAGCACTGACGATCTCGAGGGCCTGCTTGACGGCCTCACCGCGGAACTCGGCGAAGACATGTTCGCCCGCTGCGCCCTCGACATGGCGGCCCATGACCTCTGGGGCAAGCGGCTGGGCCGGCCCGTGCACGGGCTCTGGGGCCTCGATCCGGCCGCGGGGCCACTCTCGAACTACACGATTGGCATCGACACCCCCGAGCGGATGGTGGCGAAGCTCGCCGAGGTGCCCGGCTGGCCGATCTACAAGATCAAGCTCGGCACCGACCGCGACCTCGAGATCGTGCGCGAGCTGCGGCGGCACACCGACCGGCCGTTTCGCGTGGACGCCAACTGCGGCTGGACCGTCCGGCAGGCCATCGACTATTCCGGTCCGCTGGCCGACCTGGGCGTGGAGTTCATCGAGCAGCCCCTGGCGGCGGACGACCCCGGCATGGCCGAGGTGCGGCGGCATTCCGCCCTGCCGGTGTTTGCCGATGAAAGCTGCGCCGTCGAGGGCGACGTCGAGACGTGCGCCGGACGGTTTCACGGGATCAACATCAAGCTCGTGAAGTGCGGCGGGCTCGCACCGGCGCGGCGCATGATCGCACGGGCGCGGGAGCTGGGCCTGCGGGTGATGTGCGGCTGCATGACCGAGTCGACGGTCGGCATCTCGGCGCTCGCCCAGATCGTGCCGCAACTCGACCATGTCGACATGGACGGCGCGGCGCTGCTGGCCGCCGACATCGCCGTGGGAGTCGTGGTGGAGGACGGGCGGCGGCGGTATCCTGACCGCCCGGGCACCGGCGTCGAACTCCTCGACGGCCCGCTGCCCGGGGCCTGAGCGGGGAGACGCGGATGCTCGCGAACGGTGCCGATCATCGCCGGGCATGGGCCCGGCGCACGGCCTGGCTGCTGGCGGTGGCCGCGGTCGGCCACGGGTCCGCGCGGGTCTGCAAGGCAGAGCCGCCCCATGGCGTCGAGCAGGCGCTCCGCGACGCACTCGCACCGCTCGTCGCGGCCCACGAGGGCACGGTCGCGGCGGCGGTGCGGCACCTCGGCACCGGCGCGTCGTATGCGCACGCCGCCGACCGCCCGATGCCGCTGGCCAGCCTGGTGAAGGTGCCCGTGATGGTGGCGGCCTACGCCGCCGCGCACGAGGGACGCATCAGCCTCGACGATCGGATCACGTTTTCGGCCGACGACGTGGTGCCCGGGTCGGTGGTGATCGACAAGCTCTCGCCGGGCGCCACCTTCACCCTCCGTGACGCCGTGCGGATGATGATCGCGAGTTCCGACAACACCGCCACGAACCTCGTCATCCGACGGATCGGTCTGCCGGCGACGAACGACGTGCTCGACCGGATCGGCCTGCCCGGCATCCGCCTCAACTCGCTGGTCTACCGCCGGGAGTCGTCGCTCGACCCCGAGCGGAGCAGGACGTTCGGCCTCGGCAATGGGACGGCCGACGATTTCATCGCCCTGATGGGGAGGATTCACGACGGCGACCTCGAGCGGGACGGCGTGGTGGCGAAAGGAGCATGCGCGGCGATGCTCGACCACCTGCTGGCCTGCGAGGATCAAGGCACGGCCGGCCGCGACCTTCCCGCCGGCGTGAAGGTGGCCCACAAGACGGGCCTCGTGTCGGGCGTGCGGACCGATGCCGGGGTGATCCTCGGGCCAGCCGGTCCGCTGGCGTTCTGCGTGCTCACGATGGACAACCGCGATCGCAAGGCTCCGCATGGCCCCGCCGACGACCTGATCGCGAGGTTCGCCCGCGCCGCGGTCGATGCCGTCGATCGGACCGGTTCGGAGGGGCGTGGGGCCGGTCCGCAGTGCCTCGCCGCGGGCGCGTCGGGCCGGCTCGTCGAGGACCTGCAGCGGAGCCTCAATGTCCGGCTTCCCGAAGGCGAGAGGCTCGGGGTGGATGGTGAGTTCGGCCCCGCGACCGCCGCCGGCGTGCGGGCCTTCCAGAAGCTCTCCTCGCTTCCTGAAACCGGCGTGGTCGATGCCGCCACCTGGGCGGCGCTCGGGCCGCTGGCGTCGGCGGCCGAGCCGCCGGCACCGCTGCCGGGGCTCGAGCCGGCCGACGACCCCGCCGGTCCGCCGGTGGTGACGGCCGCGGCCTGGGCGGTGGTCGACGGGGCGACCGGCGAACTCCTGCTTGGCCACAATGCCGACGAGAGGTGACATCAGGCCAGCGTCACGAAGATCATGACGGCGCTCGTCGTGCTCGATCGGGCGGCGGCCGTTCCCGGGGCGCTCGACGAATGGGTTCGCGTGTCCACGCGGGCGGGCACGGAGACGGGCTCGACGGCCCAACTGCGGCCCGGTGATCGCGCGACGGTGCGCGACCTCCTTCATGGTCTGCTGCTCCCCTCGGGCAACGACGCGGCGGTGGCACTCGCGGAACACGTGGCCACGGCGTCCGCCGGGGACGGCGACCCGCTCGACCGGTTCGTCGCGGCGATGAACGCCCGCGCGGCGTCGCTCGGGCTCCGGCACACCACCTATGGCAATCCGCACGGCCTCACGGTCGAGGGGTGCGTGTCCACGCCGCGCGAGGTCGCGGCGGTGGCCCGGGAGGCGCTGCGGCAGCCGCTGTTCCGCGAGATCGTGGCCACCCGGCGTCGGACGATCCGGCTCGAAAACCTCGACGGCTACGCGAGGGACGTCGTTTGGAACAACACCAACAAGCTCCTCGGCATCGAGGGCTACGACGGCATCAAGACGGGCACGACCACCCCCGCGGGCTGCTGCCTCGCGTCGTCGGGCGAACGCGGCGGCCGGCGGCTGATCGTGGTCGTGCTCGGGAGCACGTCCACCGAGTCTCGCTACGCCGACACGCGGAACCTCTTCCGGCACGCCTGGCGGACGCTCGGGGTGGAGTGAGCGGCGGGCTTCATACGGATGTGAGAGCCGACCGGCCGTGAGGCCGCGGGCTGTCCACGCTGGACACGGCGTCTTGGAGCGACTGGCCCCACCCCTCACGGCGTGGGGCTCTTACCAATCGACCCGCGAACACCGCGTGTGAGTCGGATCAGCCGCCGCCGGAGCGGAGCCTGCGACGATTGGCCGTGAACGTTTCCAGGGCGGTCGGCCTTGCGGCCACGATCCTCAGGAACAGGTCGTCGAGGAGGTGCCGCATCGCGGCCTCGTAGATCAGGTCTTCAAGGTGCGGATGGGCGTCGTGCACCGACACCACGAGGCTGGCGTCGGCTTCCGCGGAGAGTGGTCCCGTGTGGCGGACGACCGCCACCACCCGCCCTCCCGCCCGCTTCATCTCCCGGCAGCCGCGGAGCCAGTCGCCGCCGTCACTGTGGCCGCAGATCACCAGGAGCGTGTCGCGGGGCGTCACGGCCGACAGGCTGGCGAGCAGGTCGTGGGGCTGGAGATGCGCGATCGAGCGGTGGCCGAGCATCGCGACGCGGCCGGCGAAGGCCCGGGCCGCGTCACCGTCGATCCCGTCGCCGGCCACGAGCAGCGTCTCGGCGTCGCCGAGCAACCCGGCCGCCGCCACGAGCGTCGCCGGCGCGGCGAGCGCGTGGGTCTCCCGGGCGGCGGTGGCCTTACTTCGCCAAAGGGCGCTGGCCCGCGCCGCGTCGGCGTCGTCGCCGGAGGAGATCGCCGCCTCGCCGGCCGACGCCCTGGCGACCGCCTCGGTGATCGAGAGCTTGAGGTCGGGGTAGCCCTTGTAGCCCAGCCGCTGGGCGAACTTGACCACGCTCGACTGGCTCACCTTCAGGGCGTCGGCCAAGTGCTGCGAGGAGTAGTCGCGGAGCAGCTGGGCGTTGACCAGGATGTAGTCGGCGATGCGCCGGTCCATGGCCGACATGCGGCCGCGTTCGGTGCGGAGTTTGGCGAGGGCGGTCATGACGGGACGGCGGAGTCGGTTTCAGGCGTCGATCGGCTCGAGGCCGTGAACCTTCGTGATTCCGAGGCCCGGGCCATCGCCAATCGTAATCTCGGCGTCGGCG
Organism: uncultured Planctomycetaceae bacterium; assembly: GCA_903831155.1. Taxonomy (GTDB): domain Bacteria; phylum Planctomycetota; class Planctomycetia; order Pirellulales; family UBA1268; genus QWPN01. The sequence continues at coordinate 4,711 of CAIKWU010000173.1, forward strand.
AAGCACACGTTGCTTTCCACCGGGTTGAACCGGCCCAGCAGCGGCCCGTCGAGGTCCACTCGCGTGATCACGTCGGCCCGGGCGACGGCCACGTGGACCGCGGCCGCCACGCTGATCGCCCCTTCCAGCATGCAGCCGATCATGCACTCCACGCCGTAGGTCGAGGCCAGGTCGGCGATCCGCAGGGCCGTGGTCACGCCGCCCGTCTTCATGAGCTTGATGTTGATGATGTCGGCCGCCCGCCGCCGGATGATTTCCGCCACGTTGGTGATGCCCGTCACGCTCTCGTCGGCCACCACAGGCGTGTCGATCCGCTCGGTGACGTACTGCATCCCCGCCAGATCCCACGACTTCACCGGCTGCTCGACGATGTCGAGCTTCACGCCGGCGTCCTCGAGCTGGTGGAGGGCCCGCACGGCCTGCTTGGCCGTCCAGCCCTGATTGACGTCGAGCCGGAGCACGGCGCGGCCCTCGATCGCCGCGTGCACCGCCTTGACCCGCTCGACGTCCACGCCCGGGTCCTTGCCGACCTTCAGCTTGAGCGCCTCGAAGCCGCGTTCCACCGCGGCGATGGCGTCTGCGACCATCTTGTCGATGTAGTCCACGCTGATCGTGACGTCGGTGGTGAGCGCCGGCTCGCCTCCCCCGATCAGCCGGTAGAGGGGCGCCCCGTAGCGCTGGCCGAAGAGGTCGTGGAGAGCGATGTCGACGGCCGCCTTGGCGCTCGTGTTGCGCTTGAGCGCCGTGCGAATCCGCCCGGTGAGGACGTTGAGATCGGCGGCCTCCTCTCCGATCAGCGCCGGTGCGAGGTGATGACGGATCGCGTCGAGGATGCCGCCGTGCGTGTCGCCGGTGATCATGGCGGTGGCGGCGGCGCTGCCGTAGCCGACGTGGCCGTCGTCGGTGTCGATCATCACCACGATGTCGTCGATCGCATCGACGGTGCGAGTGGAGGTTTTGAAGGGTGTCTGCAGCGGCACGTGGAGCCGGCCGAATCGAATGTCGGTGATCTTCATGGCGTCATGGGGGATGGCGGTGTCGGAATGGGCACAACGCGGACCACGGCGGTGACGGCGTCGAGGGCGCGGCCGTCGACGGCCGATCGCAAGGACTGCACCACCACGCCGTTGGCCGACGCCCCGTCCACGCGGCCGTCGTGCGTGTCGTGGATCACCCACGTGCCGTGCTCGTCGCGGCCCACGATCATCATCACGTGGCGGCCGGTGAACACAAGGTCGCCGGGCAGCAGATCCCGGACGGCGGCCTCGCGGTTGCCGTGGGGCATGCCGGCGGGGATCGGGGTGGCGGCCAGGGCCGGGGACACCGCCTGATCCCGCGTGTTGCGGGGCAGCAGGATGCCGAGGCTGCGGTAGACGTCGCACACGAAGCCGCTGCAGTCGCGGGCGTCGAAATCGTGGCCCCAGCCGTACCGCTCGCCGAGGAAGGCGAAGGCCTGCCGGAGCACGGTGGCCCGCGTCGCCGGGAGCGGGCCGTCGCGCGTGCCGGCCGACCTCGGCACGAGCGCGGGCACGACCCGCAGGGTGCCGTCGGCCGCCCGCGTCGGCAGCCGCACCACGTGGCAGCCGGCGGGCGACTGCCCGTGCACGGGCTCGCTCGGCGGCCAGGCGCGGGCCTCGGGGAGCGTCGTGCCCATGTCGAGCGTGAGCCGGGAGATTGCCGGCATGTCCGGCACGAACACCGTTTCCGCGCGGGTGGCGACGACCACGCGGGAGGCCTCCGCCGCATACGCCAGGACCGCGTCGCGGTCACCGAAGCCGATCGCGTCAGACTCCATCCAGGCGTCGTACGTCGGGCCGATGACGTAGCACCACGCCCCGTCCGGCGTCGCGTGCACCGCGGCCACGGGCGTGCCGGGGAAGAAGGCCGACTCCTGGAACTGATCGATGTCGGTGACCTGGGCCGACGCGTGCACCCGCTCGCGGGTCGGGAAGCGTCGCAGCGCCGACCGACGGACGACGAGGCCGAAGCGGGGTGCGATCGTGTCGGGCAGGTCGTCGAGGACGAGCGATGTGACCCAGCGGCTGCGAGCGACGTCGGGCACCGGCGTGCCGTCGCCGAGTACGAGCGGCCCCTTCGGCAGCGTGCCGCGACGCCGCACGCGATCGACCACGGCCGCTCGGTCGAGCGTCGGCGGGAGGGCCGTGAGGTCATTCACCGACGGGTCGAGGTCGAGCATCCGGCGGTTGTGCCGGGCGACGGCGGCCGGCTCGGCGAGCACCCGGTCGGCGTCGGGGCAGCGGGCGATCCAGGTGGCGACGTCGAGCGGGTCGGGGTGGGGATCCGCGGCGCGAAGGGACGCGCACACGCCGAGCAGCATGAGGACGACGACGGCACCGCGGAGGGACGGCATGGTCAGCGGCCTCCACCGAGCCGTGGCAACAGGGCCGCCAGCGCCAGCCCCACGGGCGTGCCGACCACGTAGCCGAGCAACCCGAGCAGCACGCCCACGGGGGCCAGCGACGGCGCGTGGGCGGCGGCGAGCACCGGGGCCGACCCCACGCCACCGACATTGGCGAGCGAGGCGACGCCGCAGAGGGCGAGGTCGAGACGGAACAGGCGGGCGGCCGCCACCATCAACGCGGCGTGGATCGCCAGGATCGTGGCGCCGGCGGCCACGAAGGCGGGGGCCCTCGTCAGGCCGTCGAGGGTCGCGGAGGAGGCCATCGTCACCACGACGACCGCGAGCAGGACCGACGCGACTGAATCCGAACCAGGGAGGCGGGCGAGCGGCGTCGAGGCGGCGAGGGCCCCGGCGGCCGTGACGATCAGGAGCGTCCAGGAGGTGGGCGTGAGGACGCCGAACGCCGGCAGCATCCCGGCGATCGCCTCCGCCGCTGCGCCGACGAGCAGGCCGCCGCCGAGCCAGACGGCCGCGTCGGCCGGCACCAACCGCTCCGCCCGCGGCACCGCGGGCCCCGCGACGACCGAGGCCGAGTCGACGGCGCCGGCCCAGCGGTTGAAGCGTCCGGCCAGCGGCACGCTGGCGAACAGCAAGAGCACCCACCCGGTGTAGCAGACGGTGTCGGCCACGAGCGCGAGTGAGACGGTGTCGGCCGGCGAGTCGATCGCGCGGCTGACCGCCACGAGGTTCGCGGTGCCGCCGATCCACGTGGCCCCGAGCGACGCCAGCACCTGCCAGCCGTCCGTCGTGAGCCAGGGCCGCCAGAGCAGCCACGCGACGATCACGCCCGCGATGATCGAGAGTGTCGAGCAGGCCGCCGCGCCGAGCACCCGCGGGCCGAGCGCGGCCACGGCCCGCAGGTCGCACCGCACGAGCATCAGGAACACGAGCGCCGGCAGGAGGTGCGCAAGGATCGCCGTCCGCACGCCGTCGATGCCCGGCGCCGCCCGCCAGCAGCCCGCCATCGCCAACGCGGTCGAGGCGGCATACGCGAGCACGATCGGGGGCAGGACTTCGAACAGCCGTGCGGGGTACCGGGCCGCGACCGCGGGAAAGACGCCCGCCAGCAGCAGCACGACCGCGGCGTAGACGACGGGCGACTCGACCATGCCCGGGATGATAGAACCAGAGGCATGGCAGCCGCAAAACCGTCGGGTTTCACCGGGACCGTGGGCCGGGCGATCCTCGCGGTCGCGCTGACGGGAGCGGCATGGTCCGGCCGGGCCGCGCCGGCGGCGGTCGCCGGGGAGATCGTGCTCCTCGCCAACCGCGACGACGACGACCGCGACGGCGTGCCCGACGCCGATGACGACCGCGTGAACGGCGCCGCGGACGAGCACGACCTGGCCGCCATGCCCATCACGCCGCCCCGGGGCGCGCGGCGGCTGCGGATTTCGACGGACGACGCGCCGCTGCGGTTTTTCCTCAACGCGGGCGAGGGCTGGCGGCACCTGGGCCGCGGCGTGGGCGAAGTCGCGGTGCCGGAGGACCACGGCGGCGAGGCCCTCCGTCTGGCCGTGGAGGCCACCGCGTGGACCGGCCAGCCGGCGGAGTGGTCTGGCAAGGCGACGATCCGGGTGGCCTACGAGGGGAGCGCCGCCGCCCCCGACGAGATCACCGTCCGGGTGGCGCCGGTGCTGCTGCTGCCGGCCACCGCGCCGGTCGCCGAGGTGTACGTCGCCACCGGCCGGTACGACAACGCCGGCTTCGTCGCCGCCCTCGAGGGCCTGCTCACGCCTCTCGGAGTGCCGCTGCGGACACACTCCGCCCGCGACTGGCGCGAGATGTGGATGCAGGACACGATGGAGATCGGCGTTGCCTCGACGCCGCGGGGCTCGATGCACGTCGTGCTCGCCGGGCTGCGGAACGCCGACACGTTTCCCCCCACCCTGCTCGGCCCGGATATGGCAGTCGTCGAACCCGCGACCTTCCGGCCGCTCGCCGGTGGCGACGCCTGGGCCGACTGGTACGGCAACCTCGAGGTGTCGCCGCCCACGGCCGCTCATCCGCGCGGGCGGGTGATCCATGGACGCAATCGCGTCACGCGCACGAGCTTCCATCCCGATGCGGTCCGGTTTCTGGCCGCACAGGGGGCGCAGCCACCGGTCTGGATCGACACCTCGTGGCTGCTGATCAAGCACGTGGACGAGATCGTGTCGTTCCTGCCGGGGCCGGATGGTGCGGGGGTGATCCTGGTGCCCGATCCGGAACTCGGCCTGCGGCTGCTGGGCGACGATCCGCACCTCGCGGAGCGGGTCGTCGAGCGGCGGCGGGATGCCAACCGGAGGATCGCCCGGGAGATCGAGGCGATGCTGCATGGCGACCGTGACACCGCCGACGCCCTGCCCCGGGCCGGTGATGCCGACGGGGCCGCGCGGGGCGGCCTGCTCGGGCTGCTCGGGCTCGATGCGAGTCGCGTGGTGCGGCTGCCCGTGGCCTTCGACGTGCCCGCCGATGGGCTACTCGCCGACGGCGACGTGACGAACGCGTCGTCGATCTGGAGTAACCCGGTGAACGCGCTCATCGTGGATGGCACGGTGATCTGCGGGGCGGCGGGCATGCCGGCGGCCGTCCGCGACGTCTGCCGGGAGCGGTTTCTGGCGGCCGGGGCGACGCGGGTCGAGTTCATCGACGACGCCTGCTACCAGCAGCACCACGGCAACGTGCACTGCGCGACCAACGCCCGCCGCCGGAACGCTGCCCGGGCTGAGTCGCCCGCGCCGTAGGCCGCTCGGCCCACTACTTGAACGCCGGCCCGGTGAGTTCGAGGACGACCTCCTGCGGCTGGTCGCCGGACGTGTCCGTGATGTCCGCCGACAGGCCGCTGCTTCCCAGCCGCGTGTACTTCAGCGGGATGAGGAGTTTTCCCAGGGAGTCGCCCTGGGCCTGAAAGCCCGGCCGCTGGCTCTCGTAGCAGACGACGGCCACCCCGTGCTTTCCCGGCACGGCACCGTCGTTCGGCTGGTACGACGACAGTGCAAACGTGCCCGACGACACATCGCCGACCGCCGGCTGGCCCTTCTCCGGCTGGAACGTCACCGAACCGAAGGCCAGCGGCGCACCGTTGTAGAGCACTTTGCCGGCTACCGGTACGACCCGGGGATTTCGCTTGCAGCCGCCCGCGAGCGTGAGGCACAGCAGGGCGAGGCCGACGGCCAACGCCGAGCGACGAACCACCCGCCGCGAGCCTGCCTGGAGACCGGACGCGTGGCGATCAGGCCCCGCGTTTGGTCGCTGCTTCCGTTGGGCCATTGGGTTCACCTCGGGCATCGCTGGACTCGGACTCACCGGCGGAGCCGCCGCCCGTCGTCGGTGCGGTGTTCGGCGTTTCATCGGACACCAACTCGATCACGAGCGGATCCACCGTCCCCGGAAACACCGTGAACTCGATGCCACTGGAACCGAAGCGGGTGTACTTCACGGGTACGCGGAGGTTTTCGACCGCCTGCGTCTCGGCGGCGGGGTCGTAGGAGATCACGGCCACCCGGTACGTGCCGGGCGGCACACCGTCGCCCGGGGAGTTCCGAGAGAGCATAAACGATCCGTCGCCGGCGAGTTCGCCCGAGGCCGACTGGCCGACTGCGGGCTGGAACTGCACCACGCCCGACGGAAGGGGCTTGCCATCGAGCAGCACCCGCCCTGTCACCGGCACGAGCATCGTGGGCCGCTCGCATCCGCCGGCCAGCAGGCCGGCGCTGACGCATGCGGCCAACAGCCACGCAGCCCGGAGGTCACGGCAGCTCATTGACTGCCTCGCCGCCGTTGACGGTGGCAAACTTCTGGTAGACGAGCAGTTCGATGCTGTCGTTCACCGAACGCACGCTCCCGTCCATCATCACGAACATCGTCATGTCGGGGTGGTAACTACCCATGGGCAGTTTGTTGAGTCCGCCCGCGTTGGTTCGGGTCTGCCTTGTGTTCGGCGTGAGCTCGAACTCCTTGACATGGTAGATGTCGGGGACGGAGCCCTGGTAGTTGCCCGCAAGGAACCAGGGCCGCATGTTGCCCGGGGGGGCCTGCCACTCGCCACGCTGGACGAAGTAGTCGCGATGGCAGAACTCGCCGACCATGAAGGTTTTGGTGGTACCGTCCTGGGCCTCCTTGAGCTTGCGGCCCGCCCCCACGATCGCCGTGCCCGCCGGCTGGCCGCAGGTGCTCCCGTTGCCCGCCACCGTGCCGGGGCCGGTGAGGTAAAAGGGGCCGTTGTTGGGGTAGGTGCTGCCGATCAGGCACGGCGGCGACGATCCGGTCGCGGGCACGGCGCCGCCGCAGCCGGCATACGTGATCGATGCGCCGTTCTCATACGAGTTGGCGGCGGTGGTCATCACGCGGGCGTGAGGGTAACTCGCGCAGATGTACGACGAGATCACGTGGTTGCGAGCCGGGTCGTTCAGGGCCGTCGCCGAGTTCAGCTGATCGATCTTCAGCTGGTTGAAGGCCTGCATCTCCTCGAAGAACGGCAGGATCAGCGAGAACAAGCCCTCCTTCCGCCACGGGCCGTTGGCCGAGGCGACCGTGGTGCCGGTCGTGCGGGTGATTCCCGGGGGCAAGGATTTCTTGGCCGATTCGTAGAAGAGGCAGCCGAGGCCGATCTGCTTGAGGTTGTTCGTGCAGGATGCGCGGCGAGCCGATTCGCGGGCGGCCTGCACGGCGGGGAGCAGCAGCCCAATGAGCACCCCGATGATCGCGATCACCACCAAGAGTTCGACGAGCGTGAAGCCGCTCTTAAACCGCCGGAACGCGACGGGTGGGGTTGGAAGAAGCATGGAACACCTCCGGCGTGTCGGATTCCTAGGAATGATCGCCCTCGGGACGCTCCCAAGCCCCGCCATTCATTAGTTTACGACGCCGCGCCAAAATGGCCAATAGTTTATTCCACGTCGAAGGCCCGCCTGTTGCCGGCGGGCCTTCTCGGAGAGCCTGTGGGCGACGCGGTCGCGACGCCGGATCAGCAGACTTCGGGGCGACGCTTCCGCGAGGCGACCAGGCCGATCACCGCGAAGGCTCCGGCCATGACCGCGTAGGTCGAGGGCTCAGGCACCGCTTGGAACACCATGGCCTGGACCCCCTGGTTGGA
>CAIKWU010000174.1 GCA_903831155.1 uncultured Planctomycetaceae bacterium
GCACCCTCACCCTCGACTTCACCGACGCCCCCGACCTCGCGCTCCGCGAGGGGATCATCGCCCTGCAGCTCCATCAGGGGAAGCCAATGTGGGTGGAGTTCAAGGACGTCGTCGTTCGTGACGTCGGCGGCGAGTAGTTCGGGAAGGGCGCAACGCAGGTCGCGACTGTTGCGCAGCACGCGGGACGGCGGGGCCGCCGTATCGTTGTGGACGGCGGTCGAACCGTCGTACCCTTGATGCACGTAGGAAGGGCGTGAAGGCTGCCGGGTGGCCGACCGGAGATGGTCTGCACCCGCGCCGCTGAGTCTCGCTGGATCGGTACGTGACGCGACCAGGCATGCGCGTGTTCGGAATCATCGTGGCCGCCGTGGCCGCCTGGGGTGGTGCCGCGCATGCACAGGTTCTCGCGTTTCCCGAAGCCGATGGCTTCGGCCGCTTCGCCACCGGCGGCCGCACGAACCTTGCGAGCGCCTCGGTCTATCACGTCACGAACCTCAACGATTCGGGCGCGGGCTCGTTTCGCGACGCCGTGAGCCAGTCGAATCGTTTCGTGGTGTTCGACGTCGGAGGGGTGGTGACGCTCGGCAGCGTGGCGGTGGTGAGCAGCAATGTCACGATTGCCGGGCAGACCGCTCCCGGCGGAATCGCGTTCTATGGCGATCGTCTCGCCTTCACCAGCGCCAACAACACCATCAGCCGCTACATCGCCGTCCGCAAGGGCGAGGCCGGCACCCGGGAGGATTCCGTCAGCCTCTCCCGCGGCACAAACATGATCTTCGATCACATGTCGGTGACGTGGGGAGTTGATGAGACGTTCTCCATGAATCCCGACAGCGGCTATGTGATCGACAACATCACCATTCAAAACACGGTCATTGCCCAGGGGCTCGACCGCCTCGGCCACAGCGCCGGTGGCCTCATGACGCTGGGGGAGGGGAGCCGGTTCAGCGTGATCAAGAGCCTGTTCGCCGACAACGTCACCCGGAATCCGAAAGTTCGTGGCGAGAACGAATACATCAACAACGTCGTCTACGGCTACGAGACCGCGGGCTACATCATGGGCGACACCGTCAACATGACGTCGCACGCCAACGCCATCGGCAACTACTTCATCGAGGGGCCGGTCGATGGCAGCTCTCCCTTTGCATCAGGAACCCCGCAGTTCGAAATCTATGGCAGCGACAACTGGGTCGACGCCAACCGCAACGGAGTGCTCGACGGCAGCGCGATCACCACCTATCCGGGGGCGACCGTTGCCGCCGTCCCATTCGCCTTTCCAACGACGGCCTCCATGACGGCGCAGCAGGCGGTGGGGTACGTGACTCGGAACGCGGGTCTCACGATCACCCGTGACGAGGTCGATACCCGCATCATGCAGGAGGTGCTCAGTTACGGCACGCTCGGCGGCGTGATCCAGTACGACACCGACCTGTTTCCGACCTTCTCGAGCCCGCGGATCGCCTTCGGCAGGCTCGCTGACACCGACAACGACGGCATGCCGGACTGCTGGGAGCGATCGCGAGGCCTGAATCCCGCAAGCGCCACCGATTGGAAGACACTCTCGGGAGACTACACGAATCTGGAGCTCTACCTCAATGAACTGGGGGCCGCCGAGACGACGAGTCGCTGGACGGCGGGGAGCGGCACGTGGGGCGCCGCAGCGACCTGGTCCGTCGGGGTGCCCACGTTCGCGACCGCCGCGGCCGTCACCGGGACCACTGCGATTTCATCCGGCGACGCGCTCGCGCGGCGATTGACCGTCGGCGACGTCGCCGCGTCGCGGGTCACCGTCAGCGGTGGAACGCTCAATGTTTTCGAGCGGCTGCATGTGGGGAGCGGGGCAGACGCCACGCTCACACTCACCTCTGGGGGCGTGGCCGCCGGCGAAATCGTCCTGGGCGGAACGTCGGGGGCGACGCCTGCGAGCGGGGCGCTGATCATGGCGGGCGGCACGC
>CAIKWU010000175.1 GCA_903831155.1 uncultured Planctomycetaceae bacterium
ACTCGATGTCGAGCGGAATCGTTCGGCCGCCGCGATCGACCTCGAGCCGCACCGACCGACCGGGCTCGAGTCCCGCCAGGAAACCGGCGAGAGCGGCCGCCGACGGCGTCTCGACCGCCGCCCCGCCTTCGACCGGAATCGACGCGATCGACGTGACGACATCGCCCGCTCGCACCCCTGCGACCGCGGCGGGACCGTCGGGCATCAGCCACGCAACCCGTGCCGCGCCGCCCGTCGGGCTCACCATGATCCCGAGCAGGCCCCGTCGCGCGGGCGGCAGTTCGCCGACGAGCGTCGCCTTCAGCGACAGCCTCGCGGGCGGCCCGCCGCCCGCCGCACGCTCGACCTCGATCGCGACCTCGTCGCCCGCATGCCGCGGAGCGATCGCGTGCCTCGCGTCGGCGATCCGCCGGACGGGCCTCCCGGCGATCGCCACGATTCGATCGCCGGATCGCAGGCCCGCCCGGGCGGCGGGTGAGCCCGCCGCCACCGCGGCGATCTCCGGCACGCCATTGATCGAGTCGCGCGACTCGTAGGCGATGCCGAGCACGCCGGGCTCGAGCGAAGCACCCTCGCGCAGCCCGGGCACCAGCGGCAGCAGGTCGACCAGCGGAATCGCGAATCCGATCCCCGAGTCGTAGAGGTCGCTGCCCCGCTTCATGCCGGCGGTGTCCGCGGGCAGGGGCACGATCAGGCCGATCACGCGGCCAGCCACATCGAGCAGCGGGCCACCGTAGTTCATCGGCGACACCGCCGCGTCGGTCTGCACGGCCACGCCCCAGCAGCGATCGGTCGCCGACAGGATTCCGACCGTCAGGCCCGGTGTGGCCGAGGGCCACCCGCGACCCACCGCGATGGTCCACTGCCCCGGACGCAGGTCCTCGCGAGGCACGGGCTCCAGCCGCGGGACGCCGGGGATCGCGTCGGTCTGCAGCAGCACCACACCGCGGCCTCGATCGCGGCCGCGGACCGTGGCCACCCGCCGTTCTCCGCCGGGAAGCACGATGACCACCTCCGCCGTGCCCTCCGGGACGGCGAACGACGTGGCGAGGATGGAGCCCGTGGGATCGACCACCAGTCCGGTCGATGGGCCGGCCGCCTTGGTCTCCGCGGCGGGATCGACCGCGATCGCCGGCTCGAGTCGCACGACCGCGTTGGCGATGCCCGCCGCCGCAGCCCGGAAGGCCGCCTCTTCTGCGAGGGTCGGCTCGCCCGCCCGGCACGCCGCCGCCACGACGATCGGCAGCCACACGGCGACGAGCCACGACGTCGTCTGGATCACTCGCCTCACGGGGCTCTCCCGTCCCTGGGCCGCGGACCGAGATCGATGTCGACGATCCGGCCGTCGCGGACGACCGTCAGCCGGATCGGCTCCCCTGCGGGAACGCCCGCCACGGCCTCCTCGACCGCCGCCCGCGAGGCGACGGCCCGGCCGCAGACCACGATCACGAGGTCGTCCGATCGCAGGCCCGCGGCCGCCGCCACCGACTGCGCCGCCACGCTGTCGACGAACGGCGGCGTCCGATCGAGCAGGTCGGGCACCAGCATGATGCCGATGCCGCGGAGGTCGAACCGTGGCCGGTGATCCGCGGCGCCGGATGGCTCCACCGCACCGGCGAGGATCGCGTCGCACCCCCGCGCGAGTTCGTCGACGGGCAGGGCATAGTTGAGCCAGATGCCGCTGGCGTTTGAGCGCGACTCCTTGCCGAGCATCCCCAGGAGCTCGCCCCGGGAGTCGACCAGCGCGCCCCCCGGCGCTCCCGGATTGCTCGTGGTGCAGTCGACGAGATAGACCTCCCCGGTGTAGGGCGCCTCGGCGGCACCGCGACGGGCCTCGAGCGGCACGACCGCGGAGATCACCCCCCGCTGCACGCTCGCCCGTTCGTCGCCGACCGCCACGCCGAAGAGGTTCGACACCGCCATCACGCGGGTCCCGGCGTCGCGCCGCGGCCGGGGCGCGAGGTCGAAGGCGGGCAGATCGACCGCCTCGACGTCGAGCAGGGCGAGTTCGCGTCGCGGGTCGATGCCCATGACCCTCGCCTCGAGCCGCCGGCCGTCGTCCAGCACGCAGGTCACGGCGTCGGCGTCGAGCACCGTGCTCATCACGGTGAGGATGCGGCCGTCGGCCGAGACCACGAGCCCCGACTGGTAGGACTCCAGGCCGCGGATGCCCCCCGCACCGTAAACCTTCACGACACTGCGGGCCGCCGTCGCCGCGATCCTCCGCGGCGGCAGCGGGTCGTCCGCGGCGGACGACGCGGGCGCAGCGGCGAGGATCGTCCACGCGATGGCGATGGCGACGCAGGTCGGGCTGCCCCTCATCGAGACTCCCCCGTGGCAGGCCGGAGATGGAACGTGCCGAACGGAGTGCCGCGGCGGCGGACCTCGATCGTGGTCGGCGCCACGGCGCCCTCGGAGGCGGGCGGCCACGCGAGCCGCATTTCGCATGGGTCGGCCTCGGGCTCCGCCCAGAGATCGATGCCCACGACCCGACCGGACTCGTCGACCGTGAACCTCGCCTCGACGCCCGCCGCCGACGTCTCCAGCACATCGGCCAGGTCCACCCCGGCGCCCGCCCGCATCGTGGCCGGATCTCGCGGCGCCGTGCCCCAGAAGGTGGTGTGGCCGACGGCGGCGGGCCCTTCGATGACGAGCCGCCGCCAGAGCACGAGGGCCGGGAGCATGCCGCCGCTCCCCGGCGGCACGGGCGATCGGTCGAAGTCATCGTCGGCCCCGAGGGTCGAGGTGCCGGTCGGGAGATCGATCGACGCCGCGGCGTCGGAGAGTTCGATGCGGAACTCGCCGCCGTCGTCGAGCGTGCCGGAAAAGACCCATGGCCCCGGCGGGACGACGTCGCGGAAGGTGGCCAGCGCCGTCGCGACCCGGTCCCGCTCGACGACCGCGAAGTGATGATTGGCGTATCCGGGCCGCGGGTCGTAGAGGTCGCGGACCGGAACGGGGAGCGGTGGCCGCTTCACCGCCTCCTCGGGAGCCTCTTCGCCGGCGGCCGCCGCCAGCGTCGCGAGCTTGGCGGCCGAGTGGACGCCGCCGAGCCGCACGACCGCCTCGTGCCGCGTGGCGCCTTGGCGCCACACCAGCGGCACCTGCCAACCGGCCGGGAACGTGCCGAGCAGGTTCTTGAAGGCATTCACCGAAGGCACGGGCCGCCCCGCCAGCGACACGATCTCGTCGTCGTACCGCAGTCCGCGCCGCCACGCGTCGGACGACTCGAGAATCTCGGACACGACGACGCGACCGTCGGCCGAGGTCGCGACCGTCGCCCCGAGCGTGGCATGGTCGCAGATCCGGCCCGAGCGGAGGCAGCCGAGGAAGTTCCGCACCTGGTTGGCGGAGATCGCGTAGGCGGCACCGACGTTCACCCGGCCCCGCTTCTCGAACGACGCGCGGCCGTTCACGCCGATCAGCCGCGCCTCGGCGTCGAACAGCCCGCCCCCCGAGTTGCCGGGATTGATCGCCAGATCCACCTGGATGCAGTCGGTGTATTCGAGGATCGTGCCCGCGGGAAACTGGTAGCGATGCACGCCGGAGACGATCCCCGCGGTCACCGTCGGCGCGAGGTCGGTCGCGAGCAGGAACGGATTGCCGGCGGCGAAGCAGAAGTCGCCCGGCTCGACGGCGTCGCTGTCGGCGAGTTCGGCGCAGGGAAAGTCGTCGCGGCCGAGGAGCTTCACGATGGCGAGATCGCCCGTTGGATCGATGCCCACGAGCACGGCATCGTGCAGGCTTCCGTCCGCGAGCCCGCAGGTCATCGCGGGGCCGATCGGCTGGACGACGTGGAAGTTCGTCGCCGCGTACCCGTCGGGCGTGAGCAGAACGCCCGAGCCGCCGCCGGAGTCACCGGCGAAGATCGAGACCGCCGCCGCCGAGCCGCGACCGATCGCCTCGACGCGGGCCCGCTCGGCGTCGAGCACCAGAGGATCGACCGTCGCGGCCGGCGTCGCGCCCACGCGGATCACGAGGACGGCCGCCCACGCCCACGACGTCCGCCTGACCGCGATCATCGCCGGGTGCCTCATCGCTCGAACACGGCCCGTTCCAGCCGCACCGCGCAGCCGGGATCATCGCCGACGAAATCGACCAGAACCTCGAGGCGTCGCGTGTCGGCCACGTCGAGCTCGACCGCGACGCCCTCCGGAGTCGTCGCGTCGACCACCACCTCCCGGGCGGGGCGGTCGTCGCCGCGGATGGCGACGCGGACCGCGGCCTGTGGCCGCGCCTCCGCCGACCGCACGACGACCGCGCGAAAGCTCCGGGCGGCCGCCGGCACCTCCCACGATGCCACGGTCCGCGGCCGCACCTGGATCGCCCGCTCGCCGCCCGGCTGCCCCGACTCCACCGTCGGGAGCGAAACCGTTCGCGGCGCGAAGAACGAAGCAACGCCCTCGATCCGCGTCAGGTCGCCGACGAACGGCTCGGTCGCCACGCGGGCGGGCTTCAGGTCGCAGAGCGCCGCGCTCCGGCCCGCCGCGAAGTCGATCGACTCGAGCAGGCCCACCGGCAGCCTCACGCCGTCGTCGATGACGAGCGTGTCGCCCGACGTCGCCACCGTGGCAGCGACGAACGTGCCACCGCTGAAGGCGACCCGGGCCCCGCTGGTGGCGGCCCGCGGCCGCGACCAGACCAGGCCGCGGACCTTCGCCCGCCGCACCGGGATCGTCTCGCCGTCGAGTACCACGGTGACCGACTCCGGCGACACCGCGGTGATCGCGCACTCGACGACCTCGTGGGATTCGTTCTTCGCCACCACCACGAGGTCCTCCGTCGGGGCGTCGGGGATGGAGGCGAGCCAGGCGGGCCGGTCGGCCGGCGCGGCGGCGAACTCGACCCGCCGCACGCGGGCGATCGGCAGTTCGATCCGGGTTGTTCCACGCAGCACCGCGGCCCCGGCCTCCTCCCAGACGAAGTCGTCGCCGCTCACGACGGTGCCGTCGACGGACTCGACGCGGACGCGGCCGTCCGGCGGTGGCGGCGGATCGACGCGGACCACCCGGCGGACGTCGGTCACGGGCACGCTGCGGGGTCCCTCGGCGGTGTCGATCGTGATCGCATCGCCCGCGATCGGGCCGAGCGAGCCGTCGATCGCGCCGCCGTCGGCCAGCTCGAGCCGCACGCGCATGGCCGGAGCCGTCCCGTCGGCACTCGCTCCGAAATCAACGGCGAGGACGAACGCGACGGCTGCCACGGCCATCGCGTCCCAACGGCGGGTCCGGCGGGCCGACGTGCCGCTCACCGCTCCTCCCCGCCGGTCGCCAGCCGCTTGAAATACTGCTCGATCGCCTCACGGTAGTGGGGAGGGAACTCGCGGCCGATCTGCTGCAGCGCCCGGTCGCGTTCGTGGGGTGGGAGGTTTCCCCAGCCGTCGCCGGGAGCGAGCTCCCGGCTGCGGACCTCGCCGGCCCCCCGCGTGCCGGCGATGCGGCTGTCGTCCATCGGCCGCCCCGCGGCCCCCTGCCCTGCACCGCCGCCGCCTCCCGACGCCGACTCCGACTCGTCATCGTTCTGCTGCTGCTCTTCGAGCCTCTCGATGAGCCGGTCGAGCGAGGCGACCACGCCATCCTGCACATCGCGGGTGCCGCGGCCCGTCCTGCCGTGCTCGAGCCGCCGGCCGGCGTCCCGCATCCGGCGGGCGATGTGGTCGAGCGACTCCTTGTCGAGCGTTGCGACATCGGCCCTGAGCAGGCGGGCGATTCGCACGTACCGTGCCGGGATCTCCCCTTCGCGCTCGAGCAGCAGGTCGAGCGATTCGATGGCGGCGTCGATGTCGAGCAGCCAGTGCTGGCAGGCGGCGCGGTGAAAGAGGAGCATGGCCGGATCGACGGAGGTCCGGACGTCGAGATCCGCGAGGATCGGGAGCGCCTCGTCGAAGCGGTCGCGCCGCACCAGGTCGCGGGCCCACCAGAGCCTGACGGCATCGCGGACAAACGCCGGCGTCGAGGCATCGTCGAGCCAGGCGAGATCTCCGGACGAGGCCGCGGCCCCCGACAATGTCGCGGCCCTCGGCTCGGCGGCGACGACCGTGTCCACCACGGCATCGAGCAGGTCGCGGCCCTCCGGGTCGCCGACCGACCGCCAGGCGGCCTCGGCCCGTTCCACGGCATCGGCCGGCGCCGTGCCTGCCGCCACCGCCGCATGCAGCCACTCGAACGCGCTGGCCCTCACGGCCGCGGCGTCCGGCATCGCCCAGGTGGCATCGCGGGCCAGAGGCTCGTCGGTTCCCGTGGCCCTGGCCGGGGCGATGGCCAGCAGGAGGACGGCAGCCACGACCGCTCCGGCGATTCGTGGCGGACTGGGCGAGAACGGTCTCATGCTCGGCTCCACCGCTCCGCGGGCGACCCGGGATTCACGGTTGATCATAGTCGCGGCCGCTCGACGCCGGAAACCGGCGGTTCACTCGGCGAGCCCGCCGACGATGTCCCGGGCAGCCCGTTCGATCGCCCGCTGCCGTTCTGCGAGCCGCGCCAGCACGCCGCGGATCTCCGGGTCGTCCACGGGCTCGTCGTCGAGCAGACGGCCGAGCCGCTGCGTCCGCGCGTTCACCCGCACCTGGAGCGTGCGGAGCATCTTCAGCTCCGCCAGCGCGTCGACGAGCGGCTGCTCTCCCGCGGCGTTGGCGGCCCCGCCCCCCTGCCCCGGCCGGCGGTCACCGCGGTCGCGGTGCGCCTTCTCGACCGCGGCGAGCATCTCCTCGAGGCCGGAGACGATGTCGCCGAGGATCGCCACCGTCTCCCGGCCGACGTCGCCCCGCGTCAGACGGGCGGCGGCCTGCACCGCGTCGTCCCGCACCTGCTCGAGGGCCTGCGGAATCGCCACGGCCGAGCCGTCGTCGCGGACGAGGGCGATCGCCCGGCCGGCGTCGGCTCCGATCCGCTCCTGCTCGCGACCGAGCCGCGCCGCCTCCAGCTGCCGCTCGCGGGACGATGCCGGCGCGGCGGCCGCGAGCGCCTCCGCATCGGCGAGCACCGCCCGCTCGGCCTTGAGCATGCCCCGGATTCGCGCCTCGAGCTGCACGAGGATCCGCTCCACCTCCTCCTCGCGGACCTGCCTGAGGATCTCCTCGAGTTCGGCCCGCGCCGTCTCGAGCTCCTCGACGGCCCGCTCCTGCTCCTGCCTGGCGTCGTCCCGCCGGGCCTCCTCGAGCCGCCCGCGGGCGGCCTGCATCCGTTGCTCGGCGGCCTGCAGCCGCCGGGCGGTGCGCCGCGAACGGGCGGCCTCGTCGTCGCCGTCCTCCGCAGCCTCATCCGCCTGATCGCCGCCCGCGGACTTCGCGCCGGGATCCTCGGCCCCCTGGCCATCCGGCGGCGCCTCCCCCGAAGGCTCGCGGCCCGCGGCCGCCGGTGCCCCGCCCTCGCCGCGGTCTTCGCCACGCCGGGCGAACGCCTCCACGTCGTCGGCGAGCCGCCGCGCGTCGTCCGCCACGGCCCGCTGCCGCTCCGCGAGCGGCGACGCCTCGTCGCCCCGTTCGGTGGCCGCCTCGACCTCGCGCTGCCTGGACACGATCTTCGCCACGCGGCCGATCAGTTCCTTCACGTCCTTCTTTGTTTCGGCCAGGCGGCCGTCGCCGCCTCCCGACTCGAGCAGTTCCAGGAGGGCCCGAAACTGCTGGATTGCATCGAGCTGCGCGGTGCCGGCCTTGAGCAACTGCCCCTCCTCGAGCTGCTCGACGATCGCGGCGATCCGGTCCCCGACCCGGGCTTCGCGGCCGCGATCGAAGGCGGACCGCAGCACCGCCGCCCGCACGGGATCGGTCGCCGCGAGCGCGTCGGCCAGCCGGAGAAACGACGCCTCGAGATCTCGATACCGCTGGAGCAGCTCGGCCTCCCGCGCGGCCAGGGTCGCGCTGGCCGAGGGGGGCTCGGCCGCCGACGCCGCCGTCGTCATCACCGCGGCCACGACGACCCCCAGCCGCCACGCGGCGGCTCGCCTCCCGGGCCTGCCCCTCATCGCGCTGATCATGGCGACTCCAGTGCCTCGCGGCCCCGCTTCCGTTTCATCTCGAGCGTGTCCTCGTGGATCCGCTCCTGCGCATCGATCACACCGCGGAGCCTCTCGACCACCTCGTTCACCGACTCGAGCTCCAGCATGCGGTCGAGGATCGCCCGCATCCGCGCCAGCGCCGCCTCGACCGGGCTCAGGATCGACCGGCGGTCGGCGGATGAACGGCACGCCTTCGCCGCGACGGCGAGGTCGCCGGCGAGCACCGCGGCGAGCGGATCGAGGATCTCGCCGGTCAGCCGGCCGTCGAGCTCCGGCGACAAGAGCCCGTTGGCCTCGAGTTCCCGGCGGATGCTGCGGAATCCCGCCGCCACCTCGTCGGTCTCGCCGGCGGCCCGCGCGATCGCCTCGCCGAGCCGCGGCCCGACATCGGCCTCGGCCGCCTCGACCGCCGCATCCCGCGCCCGCGAGAGATCGTTGACCGCCGCCTCGAAGCGCCGGCGGAGCATCACCTCGCGAGCCTCGAGCGCCGCCCGCAGCGCCTCCGGCGACACCACGTCGAGCGTCCAGGTGTCGCCGGCGGCGAGATTGGCGCCTGCGGCGAGGCCGCAGCCGTCGCGGGCCGCCACCGTCACCGCCAGCCGCATGCCGGCTGCGAGCCCCAGGTCGCCGAGCGGCACCCGCTCGGGCCGGTCGGCGGGCAGCGCGACCTCGGCGCCCCCCTGCGTCGCCCGTTCGATCGGCACGTCGCGTTTGCCATCGCCCCAGTCGAGCCGGACGGCCGCGTCGGCGACGCCGTGGTCGTCGGTGATCGTCCCTTCGATCGGCAGCACCGCGCCGGGAGTCACCGCCGGCCCGATGCCGGCGAGCCGCAGCGTTAGTCGCGGCGGCGCGTCGGGCACGGCGGCGAGGACGACCGCCACGGGATCACGGTTGGTGATTCCGTCGTCGTCGGTGAGCCTCACGAGCACCTCGGTGTCGGCATCGACCGACGCAATCCCGACCGTGATCGTGCGCCGGTTCGGATCGGACGGGTCGAGCTCCGCGAGCGGCGCCGGCTCGGCATCGCTGCCGACGGCCCGCGCGAGGGCCACGGCCGCAGTGAGCGGCTTGGTCGTCCGCACCACGAGGTCGACGCGGGATCCGCGGGGCACCGGCACGAGGCGGCTCGCCGGCAGCCGTTGCGGACCGACGGCGAGGTAGGGAGGCGGCGTGGAGGTGATCGAGAGCGTGTCGATCGCAGGCGGATCGACGACCGCGAGCCGCAGGCCGTGGAGCCGGGCGTCGCCGCCGCGCACCTCGACGTCGAGGTCCTCCACGACCGCGGGCAGCACGTGGCCGAACGTCTGGCCCGAGGTCAGGCCGTCGTCGCCAACGCCCCCGCGCGTGCCCATCCGATCGGTCCGCCAGCCGCCTCGTCCGCGGGTGCGGAGCTCGACCACCTCCGGCAGCGGCCCCAGCGCCGTCGCCCGCACGACGACGTCCACGTCGGCCCCGCGGGCCACGACGAGGCGGCCGTCGACGAACGACTCCGCCTCGAGCCTGACGCGGCGGGGCCAGGTTTCATTCGAGAGGCAGATCAGGCGGCGCATCCACACCCCGGCGAGCCCGGGCCGGGCGGCGGCCGCGCCGGCCGTGACCGCCACGGCCACCGCCGCCAGCGCGGTGAGGCCGGCGAGCCGCCGGAGACGAAACAGGCTCCGCGGCCTGACCCGGGCGACGATCCCGCGGGCCTCCGCCTCCGTGCGGGCGAGTAGGTCGCGGTCGATGAGCCCATCGGCGGCCGTCGCGCCGCCGGCGCACGACACCAGCGTGGAGAGGGCGTCACCGATGTCGGGATGCGCCCGCTCGACCGCGAGCGCGAGCGACTCGTCGGACAACGGCACCGCGAACCGCGCCACGAGCCGCACCACCACGATCCATGCCGCCACGGCCACCACGGCGGCGAGCAGGACCGCCCGAACCCAGGCGGGAGGCTCCACGAGCCGATCGATCGCGTACGCGGCCCAGCATCCGGCGACCGTCGCAAGCGCGAGGACCGCGAGCGACTCCACCACGACCCAGGCCCGAGCCTGCCAGCGGATCGCGGCGAGGAGTCGGCCGACGCCGGCGGTGGAGGGTGACGCGTCCATCAGGCCAGCCTCGCGAGCCTGCGCAGGATCCATTCCAGGCAGAGGCTGCCGGCAGCCGCCGCGAGCAGCGCGGCGTTGAGCCGCCGCTTGAAGCCGAGGTCCGCACCGCCCGTCTCATACTCGTGGCGGGAGCGGTCCGGAAAGGCAGTCGCGAGGGCTGCAGTCTCGGCGTCCGCCCAGTCGCCGTCGGCGAGGAACCGCGCGGTTCCGCCGGTCGTGGCGGCGAGGTGCGCGAGGGTGCCGCGATCCATCACCGGCCTGGCGAGCTCCCGCTCCGGCAGGTGCGCCTCGACGCGGCGCGAGAGCCGCTCGTCGCCGGCGACCGTGTCCACCTCGACCAGCCAGCCTCCCTCACGGGCGGCCACGAAGGAACCCCGCAGCGTGCCCGGTCGGGCCGGCTCGGCCTCGAGCCGCAGCGGCGTCGCAGTGCCGTCGGGCGAGACGACGCGGCACGCCGGCGGCCGCGCGACGGCCTCCGGATCTCCGGCGACGAGGCGCACCGTCACCTCGCCCCCCACCGGGCAGCGGTCGCGGTCGACGATCAGCCGTGCCCTCCTCGCGCCCCGCAGCAGCCGTCCCTGCGACACGTGCCGCAGGAGCTGCGCCACGAGCCGCTCGTGCGCCGCCGGGTCGATCGACCGCAGCCGCCAGAGCTCGCCGCTGCCCACCCAGGCCACGAGGCCGGCGCCGTACCAGTGCCCCGCGAGGAACGTCGATCCTCCCGCCGCCGACGGCCCCGCCACGCGGAGATATTCCGTCGCCCCCGCCTTCGGGCCGTCTGCGGGAAAGCAGGCGTGGACACCGGGAAACTCCCGCCAGATCGCGTCGCTCGTGCCGCGGGTGGAGGCGAGCCAGAGAAACTCGGCCTCGGCGCCCTCGCGGGTGAACTCGAGCGGCCGCGGAGCCGACCGGTCGAGATCGGGCGTCACGCCTGCACCGGCCCGGCGGAGCTCGACGGGCGCCAGGTCGCGCATCCCGTTCGACCGCGGATCGCCGATCCACGACTCCGTGAACACCGGGCCGGCCACCATCACCAGCCCCCCCGACTCACTCGCGATCCAGCGCTCGAGCCGCGCCTGGCCCGCCGGATCGACGGCCCGCCAGTCGGGGTCGATCGCCACGACCGCGTCATACTCGCCGAGCGCCTCGTCCGACGACGGAAAGGCGTCGAGCACCCGCCGCGCGTCCTGCGAGATGCCGGGTGCCGCCGTGCCGAGCAGCACGTCGACGCTGAAGCTCCGGTCCCGGGCGAGCACGTTCCGCATGAACTGGTACTCGCGGCCCGGACCACCTGCCATCAGCAGCACGCGGGTCACGCGGTCGACCACCTCCACCTCGGCCTGCCGCGCGTCGTCCGGGTCGCTCGAGCCGCCCGGTGGCGGCAGCACGCGGACGGTCAGCGTCTGCCGTCCCGCGGCGGCGATCCCCGGCACGTCGAACCGCACCGGCACGAGCTCGCCGTCGGCGCCGAGCGCGACCTCGACGGCGTCGATCGCCTTCGACGTCGCCCCGCCGCCGCCCTCGGAGCCGGCCGCGCCGGCGACGAGCTCGACCCGCACCGCCCGGCCCGAGAACCCCTGCGACTGCAGAAACGCGGTCACCGGAAACCGGTCACCGGGAAACACCCGCGCGGGCACGACCAAATCGGCGACGCGAACGTCGTCCGGCAGCCGGTCGACCCCGATGCCGACCGCGTGCACGGCCACGCCCGCCTCCGCCGCGGCGGCCGCCGACACCGCCGGATCGACCCCCGCGTTGCCCCCGCCGTCGGAGAGCACGACGATGCCCGAGAGCGTGCCGGCCGGCCCGTCGGCGAGCACCCGCTCGACCGCCTCGCCGAGCCTCGTCTCGGGGCCGCGTGCCGCGAGCCGCTCCGGCCAGCGTTCATCGACGGCCGCCGCGCCGGCGGCGTCGACGGGCAGTCGCACCACCGGCTCGACGTCGGCGTCGAACCGCCAGACATCGACCTCGTGTCGCCCGCGAAGCGCGGCGATGAGCCCGTCGTCGACGAGCAGGTCCGTCGCCCGCCGCGACCGGGTCGCCGCGCCGGCATCCGCGGCGGCGAGCGACATGCTGGCGCTGGTGTCGACGACGACCGCCACCCGCGACGGCAGCACGATCTCGTGCTCGGCGATCCGCTCGACGTCGAAGAGCGCCGCGGCCACGGCCGCCAGCGCGGCCAGGCGGCAGGCCGCGAGCAGCGCCGCGATCGCAGGCCGCAGTTCCACCGCGTCGCGGCGGTAGATCCAGATCACCAGCGCCGCCACCGCCGCGGCGGCGACGACGACCGCGGGCACCTGCCACCAGTCGTCGAACGACGCGAGCAGCCGGCTTTCGACGCGGTGCCGCACGGCGGCGGCGATCAGGATCGGCGGCGTCATGCGGAAGTCTCGAGGCCTTCTTCAGGATGTCCGGCGCGGGGCGGGCGAAGCATGGTATCCCCCCGCATACGCCACCACCTGCTCCACGAGCAGCAGGGCCGCCACGGCGAGCAGGAGCGGCCCGGCAAGCGACGCCGCGCCGTCGCCCCCCTCCGCCGCGGAAAACGAGTCGGCGCGATCGTAGCGGAACGGGATGCCGGCGAGCGTCGCGGCGAGCCCCTCGCGGCCCGCCCGCTCCAGCCGGCCCTCGTCCGGATCGACGTTCACGGCGATCCGCCGGCCGCCTGCCGCCCCGTCGAGCCGCCGCCACCGCGCCTCGTAGACGCCGGGCGTCTCCGCCCCTCGCAGCCTGGCGAGAAAACCGCCGGTGGCTTCCGTGACCGCCGTCTGCCGCACCACGCTCCCGTCGGGAGGCACGAGAAACTCCACGTCGGCCTCGTCCGTGCCGGCGGCCAGCCGGACGTCGACATCGCCGCCGACCGTCACCGTCTCCGCCCCCCGCCGGGCCCGCGCCAGGTACGACTCCATCTCCAGGAGCACCACGACCCAGCTCGGATTGCCGCGGGCCCAGTTGTTCCAGACCGGGGCCGCGGACGTGAGCACCGCCACCACGGTGCCGTCACCGAACCGCCGCTCCACCGCGAGTGGCTGGCCGGTCCGCACCGAGAGCAGGCGGCGGCCGCCGGCGGCTCGCGGGTCGTGCCCGCGGTCGACCGCCCAGAACCGCTCCACCTTCACGGCGTCGAGCAGCGGGTTCCGCTGGCCGGCAAGAACCGCGACGACTGGATGGTCCTCCACCAGCACGTCCGGCACTGGCGTGTCGCCGGCAGCCGGCAGCAGTTCGACGGCGCCGGCGAGCGGCACCGGAAACAGCCCGTCGCCCCCGCGATGCCACGCCGAGTTGACCACGTCCGCACGAGTCCGCGGGCCGCAGAAGAAGACCACGCCGCCGCCGTCGCGGGCATACCGCTCGAGGGCCGTCATCTCGGCGGCCGCGAGCCGAGGCACGTCGAGCAGCCAGATGCAGTCGAACCGCGAGAGGTCCGCGGTCGCCAGCGCCTCCGTGGGCTCGACCCGCGGCCGCAGGCCGGTGGCGGCTCCGCCCGGAGCGAGGGCCGAGGCCACGTAGAAGCCGTCGCCCGACGCCGCCGGCCCCCGTGGATCGCCGTCGATGACCAGCACGTCGACCCCGTCCACGACGTCGATCGTGCTCCAGCGAACGTCGTCGTCGGGCAGGATGTCGGCCGGCAGGGAGGCCTCCACCACGTGGCTGCCAGGGGTGGAAAAGCGGACGTCGAACCGGCGGATCGCGGTTTGCCCGGCGGGGATCTCGTCGATGCGGATCACGGGCCTGCCGCCGCCGTCCTCCCGGAGCTCGACCACCACGTCGCGGGCGACGTCGGGGCCGTCGTTGCGAACCTCCACCTCCATCGGCACGAGCACGCCGGCGGCGGGCACACCGCCGGCAACCTCCAGCCGGACGAGGCCGAGGTTGCCCGGCCGTCCGCGATCCACCGCGGCATCGACGAGCCGCAGTTCGGTGCCGGCATCGAAGACGCGGCGGAGCGGATCGTCGGGACCGATCGGCTCGAGCCAGTCACGGTCGCGAAAGTCGGCGACCATCCAGAGCACCGACGCGCGGTCCTCGCCGCCGTCGAGGACGGTGCCGGCCGCCTCGACCGCGGCGCGGCAGCCACGCGTCGCCGAGCTGACGCCGGCCCGCGCCAGGGCGTCGCGGACGGCGGCCACGGCCTCGGGCGCGACGGGACGGCGCGGGAGCAGGTCGACCGTGGTGCCCGTGGCGAGCGTCGAGGACCGGGCCACCGCGATCTCATGGCGGCCGGGCGTCGTGGCGAGGTCGGCCACGAGCCGCTCCACCACCTCCCGGCCACGGTCGAACGCGGTCCGCGATCCTCCCTCGGCCGCGCCGGAGCGATCGGCCATCGAGTAGCTGTCGTCGAGCACCACGAGGTGCGACGTCGGGGCCCCGCCCAGCAGGCCTCCGAACGACCGCCGCCAGCGGGGCTCCGCCAGGGCGAGCACCACCCCGGCGACGATCAGGGTGCGGAGGGCGAGGAGCAGCAGCTGCCGCAGCAGCACCCGCGTTCGCGACTTCCGCTGGCTCGCGAGCAGGAACTCCATCGCCGCCCAGCGGACCACGCGATGGCGCAGCCTGCTGATCAGGTGGATCAGCAGCGGCGCCGCCGCGAGGGGCAGGCCCCACCAGAGGATCGCGGAATGGTCGAAACTCGGCATGCTCCGCCCGTCCCTCGATGGCCTAGCCCGCGTGCCGCGACAGGAACCGCACCAGCGCCGCCTCCGGCGACTCGCCGGTGCGGACGAGCGTGTAGCCGCAGCCGGCCCCCACGGCCTGCCCGCGGACCTCGGCGAGGAACGCCTCGAGCCCGGCGAGATACTCGTCCCGCAGCGCCCGCGGGTTGCAGGCCAGCACGCCCCCCGCCTCGAGCCCCTCGAACCTCGTCGCGCCCGAGAACGGAAAGTCGAGCTCGTCGTCGTCCATCACGTGGAGCAGGGCCACGTCGTGCCCGCGACCGCGGAGCAGCCGCAGGCCGCGGAGGATCCCGGGACGGTCGCCGAGCAGGTCGGAGAGCAGGATCACGAGCCCGCGCGGCGGCAGCGTCTCGGCGACGTCGCGGAGCACGCGGAGGAAGTCGCCCTGCCCGGCGGCCCGCGGCGCCTCGAGCACCCCGCACACGCCGTCGAGCTGCGACCGCCGCGTCCGGGCGGGCACGCTCGCCCGGATGCGGTCGTCGAACACCGCGCAGCCGACCGCATCGCCACGGGTGAGGCCGAGCCAGGCGAGGCTCGCGGCGAGGGTGGCGGCGTGATCGAACTTCGAGGCCCGGCCGGGCTGCCCCGCCGCGTAGTCCATGCTGGCGGAGCCGTCGACGAGCAGCGTGAGCCGCAGGTTGGTCTCCTCCTCGTACTCCTTGACGTAGAGCCGGTCCTGCCGGCCCCACACCTTCCAGTCGACCCGGCGCGGGTCGTCGCCGCGGACGTACTCGCGGTGCTGGTGGAACTCCACCGACTGGCCGCGGTACGGGCTGCGGTGCAGGCCGGTCATCGTGCCGTCGACCACGTCGCGGACGCGAAGCTGCAGGTGGTGGATGCGACGGAGCGTCTCAGGACGCAAATATCGTCTGGAAGCGAGGGTCACGCGACAGCTCGTCCTCTCGTGCGGGAGTCGATTCGACGATCCGGGCGATCACTGCGTCGGGCGTGACGCCCTCGCTGGCGGCGGCGAACCCCACGACCACGCGGTGCCGCAGGACCGGCGGCGCCAGGGCGCGGATGTCGTCCGCCGACACGTGCGGCCGCCCCTGCAGGACCGCGCGGGCCTTCGCGCCCACCACGAGATACTGCACGGCCCGCGGCCCGGCGCCCCAGGCGAGCTGGTCCGACACGAAGTCGGGCACACCCCGCTCGCCGGCCCGCGTCTGGCGGACGATCGCCAGGGCGTAGCGGATCAGGTGGTCGCTCACCGGCACCTCCCGCACGCTCCGCTGGAGCGCCACGATGTCGGCGGCCGAGAGCACGGGCCGCGGCTCGTCCGCGGGCACGCCGGTGGTCCGCCGCGCGATCTCGAACTCCTCGGCGAACGAGGGATAGCGGACGAACACCTTGAACATGAACCGGTCCTGCTGGGCTTCGGGCAGCGGATAGGTGCCCTCCTGCTCGATCGGGTTTTGCGTGGCGAGCACGAAGAACGGATCGACGAGGCGGTGGCGGACCCGGCCCACGCTCACCTGCCCCTCCTGCATCGCCTCGAGGAGCGCCGCCTGCGTCTTCGGCGGCGTGCGGTTGATCTCGTCGGCGAGCACGACGTTCGCGAACACCGGCCCCTCGAGGAAGCGCGGCTGCCGCGTGCCCGTGGCCCGGTCCTCCTCGAGCACGTCGGTGCCCACGATGTCGGCCGGCATCAGGTCGGGCGTGAACTGGATGCGGCTGAACGAGAGGTCGAGGCTGCGGGCCAGCGTGCTCACCAGCAGCGTCTTGGCGAGGCCGGGCACGCCCTCGAGCAGGCAGTGCCCGCGGCTGAACAGGCAGATCAGCAGCTCCTCGATCACGTCCGCCTGGCCGACGATGACGCGGGAGAGCTGCTCGAGGATCCGGTCGCGGGCCTCGTGCAGGCGGTCGATCGCGGACGTCGTCGGCATGGTCTCGGGCTCCTCGATGGCGGTGTGGGCGGCGGGGTGGGCGGGCAGGACGCGGCGCTAGCGCTGGAAGATCGGCAGCGATCCCTTGTCGAGCTGCAGGATGACGAGGTTGGTCGCCGTCGTGTAGACGGGGCCGATGTAGCCCTGCGGCCAGAAGGCACCGTCGCCGTCGGCCTGCGACTCCGCGACGAGCCGCCGCTCGACCTGGCCGCGGTAGTCGTGCCAGTCGTCGCCCCCCTCACGATACATCACCTGCGCATAGTAGAAGTGGGCGTAGTGCCAGTGGCCGAAGCTGTTGTTCGAGATCGTCCCGAGGTGCCGCCGCGCGTAGGCCAGCATCCGCGGCACGTGCGTGTCGTCCTCCTCGCCGGCGTTGAACAGGCAGGCGATCGCGGCCGCCGAGATCGCCGGCCGACCGCCGCCCCCCTTGGAGCTGTACTGCACGCCGCCGTCGGGCATCGTGCAGGCGTGGATGTAGGCGATCGCCTTGTCGATGATCTCGCGGGGCACCGGGATGCCCGCGTTGCGGCAGCCCCGCAGCCCCTGCACCTGGGTGATCGTGGTGGAGCCCTCGTCGAAGTCCTGGCCGTCCTTCGCGCTCACGTAGCCCCAGCCGCCGTCCTTCGTCTGGGCGCGGCCGGAGAAGGTGACCGCCCGGGTGAGCACGCCGACGAGCTCCTCGCGCCGCCGCTCGTCCTCCTCCTCTCCGAGCACCTGGGAGAGAAACAGCATCGCGAAGCCGTGGCCGTAGGTGTAGCGGTCGTCCGTCTTCGGATCGCCGATCAGGCCGTTGGCCCGCGAGCGGCCGATCAGGTAGTCGGCCGCGAGGCGGATCGACTCGGCATGGCGGCCCTGCGAGGTCGTCGAGCCCTCCATCAACAGTGCCGTGCCGGCCAGCGCCGTCATCGCGGTGGGATAACGGCCCTCGTTCGCCGACCAGCTGCCGCGGCGCGACTGCTTCGCCTCGAGCCAGTCGAGCCCGCGGACGACGACATCGCGGGCCTGCGTCTCCGGGGGAGCGGCGACCGCGAGGGGGGGCGCCGCCACGCACGCGGCGAGCGCCGCGGCCACGACGGCTCGGCAGCTCGGAATCACTCGTGGCAGCGCGGCGGAAAACGTCATGGTCCGATCATACGTCGCCGGCATCGTTCGCAGTCAGCGGACGTCGCCTCCGGACCGGCGGAGGCCGTCGAGGCCGCCGGGAGAACCCGCCGACGGGGCGTCGGCCTGATGCGGCGGCCGCGGGGCGATCGGCCGGCCCGTGTACTCCAGCGTCACGGGCCTCGTGGTGCCGTGTGCGCCGCGGATCGCGATCGTGGCGGCATCGGGGTCTCCCTCCACCTCGCAGCCCACGAACATGTGCACGTTCACGTTCAGCCGCCGCTCGTCGAGCACCGCGTGCCCGGTCCGCTTGTCGAGGCCGAGCAGGGCCAGCCGGTGCCCGTTCTCGGTCCGCGTCTGCCGGGCGAAGAGCAGCAGGGGCAGGCCCGTCGGCTGGGCGAGGTGGAGCCCCACGCCCCGCACGGTGGCCGGCACGGGCCAGAGCATCCGTCCGTCATCGCGGGCCAGCGCCCAGACGGCGCCCGGCAGCGGCGGGGTCGACTCGTTGGCCACGAGCAGCGTCTGCAGCGGCGAGTTCGCTTCGACGTCGCCCACGGCCGACTCCGTGAGGTTCGGTGCGGCGGCATAGACGAGGTAGCGGTCCTCCCAGCCGAGCACGTGAAACGACTCGGGAGGCGACGGCAGGCCCGGGAGTCGAACCTGCCAGGCGACGGTGGCGGACGGCCCGTCGACGAGCGTGAGCCGGCCGTCGGGCTCGCAGACCGCGAGCCGCTCCCCTTCCACCACGACCGCCCGCGACTCGCCGGCGAACTCGCCGATCGTCCGCACGCTGCGGTCGAGCGTGTCGATCACGTCGATTCGCACTCGGTCCGCCAGCGGATGGTCGTCGAGCGGCACGATCGCCACCACCCGCCGGCCGAACGCCGCCATCCGCTGCCGCCGGTTGGGCAGGTCGATGCGGTGCAGGAGCCGGCCGTCCCGCGCCGAGAGCACGGGGCACTGCGTGCCGTCGGCCGTGCACCCGCAGAGGGCCTCGTCGTCGCCGATCCACTCGGTCACCGGCGACAGGCCCGATCGCTCCCAGGCCACGTCACCGGTGACGGAATCGAGCATCACGATGCCTCCCGGGCTCGCGAACGCCACCCCGCCCACTCCGGCAGGCGGCCCCTGGATCCCGGCGCGGGCCGCCTCGTCCGGCTCCGTGATCCTCCGGCCCAGCGGGATGCCCGCATTGCGGGCGACGCGGCCGCCGACAGCCTGCAGCCCCACGACGACCTGCTCCTGAAGCCGTGACGCGTACCGCCAGACGAGCCGCGGTTCATCCGCTTTTCCGAGCAGGTCGAAGGCCGAGAGGCCGCCCCTCGTCCGCACCACCAGCAGCCGGCCCACGATCGACGGCTCGATGGGGAACGACTGGCCGATCCAGGCCATGCCGACGTCCGCTCCGCCCGCCTCCACAGGCAGGGGCTCGACGATCCGTCGGCCGTAGGCGTCGTGCACGAGCAGGTGCCGCTCCTGAACGTCGTAGGCGATGCGCATGCCGGGAAGCGGCGGATCGACGGCGCCGCAGAGCGGGATGGAGACGATCTGGCTTCCCGGCGTGGCGGCGTCGGCCGCGCCCCGCTGCCTGCGCACCACGACCTCGCCGAACGGCCAGGGATCCGCCGGCGCGTCGCGCCGCGGCGGGGCCTTGCCGTCGACGCTGGCCTTGAAACGCTCTCCGGCCTCGACCGCCACCTGGCCGCGAAGCTCCGCGGAACCCCGCGACGCGATCTCCGCGAGGCGACCGTCGAGCCAACGATCCGGCCGAACCTCGAGGGCTGCATCGGTCGGATCGGCAAGCAGCTCGACCGGCCCGGCCTCGGCGGCGGCCGTGAGGAGTTCACGGCACGCGCCCCAGGCGAGTGCCGGCTCTCCCGCGCGAAGAAAGCCGTCGACGACCACGCGGACCACGTCCGGTCGCGTGGCCGCAGCGATGCCCGCGGCCTGCCACTCCCGCCACGGCCCCGAGGCCGCGGTGAAGTCGCGACGAAGGGCGAACACCAGCGCATCGACGAGGTCGCGGGGCGACGCGACCGCCGTGAGCGGCCCGGCCGCCCGCCGCAGCAGCCCGAGACCGTCTGCCACCTGGCCACGATCGAGTTCCAACTGGCCGCGCCAGTACGTCGCCCACGGGTCGTCCGGATTCGCAGCCGCCGCGGTCTCGACCCGCGACTCGAGCCGCTCCGCCTGGTGGAAGACGTCCACGGAATCGACTCCCCGCGACACGACCTCGCCGCGGCAGGCCACGAGGTTGCCGGGCACGGCCCCGCCGCGGGTGGGCCACTCGCCGATCCGGCCGCCGTCAGCGAGCGCGATCTCGATCACCGCCGGCTCGTCGGTCGGCACGAGCACGCTCTTGGCCGTGAGTATGCCGCGGCCGCTCGTGCCGACGCCCGCCGCATGCGGCCGCTGCCAGAGCCGGCGGCCCGTGTCGAGCGCGAGACACTCCACGCCTCCCGCCGCGACCACGACGACGCGGTCGCCCGCGACGCCGGCCACGTGCACCCGGCCCCGCGACGGCGATCGCCAGCGGGTCGCCCCGTCGCGCAGGCCCGCGCAGATCACACCCTGGCCGTCGTAGGCCGCGAGCAGCACGCTGTCGCCAGCGATCACCGGAAATGGATCGCGGCCTCTCAGCGACACGAGCGCCCGCGACTCGGCCGCCGACGAGCGGCCGCGGAACAGTCCTCCCGCGTCGGCCGGCTCTCCGTCGATGTCGATGGTCGGATACCGGTGGGCCCAGAGCAGGTCGCGGGTGGCGAGATCGAGGGCCACGACGGCACCGCCGCCCAGCGGGCAGACGAGCACACCGGCGGCGGCGGCCGGCGTGAGGCCCGAGAGCCGCCGCGTGACGCTCGTCGGCCCGGTCTCGGCGTCGTCGCCGGAGAGGTCGGCGAGCGGCTGCGACCACGTCAGTTCGCCGCGGGCGGCATCGAGAACGTCGACGCGGACACGGCCATCCTGCTCCACGAGCACGAACAGGTCGTTGCCCACCGCCAGCGGCGCGCCGAGAAACCACGGCGTCGTGGCGGAGTCGCCGCCGCCCTTCGGCAGCCGCCACCGCACCGCACCGCGAGCGGCCACGTCGTACGCGGTGAGGGTCGTGCCCTCGCCGGACGCCTCACCGCGGCCATCGTTCATCGCCAGGAGCGGCCGGCCGCGGACACCGGCCGCAGTGCCGCGGCGTTCGACCGCGAACACGCTCACGCCGTCGCTCGACAGGCCACCGCTCGTGGAGTCGTCGAAGACCCGCGCCAGCGACGCCTGAAGTTCAGGCTCGCCGGCGGTCGCCCGGCCGGCCCGGCCCGATTGCAGCCAGAGCCGCCTGCCCGACTCGAAGTCGATGCCGAGGATGCCCAGCGGCGTCGGCGTGACGATCACCCCGCGGACGACCACCACTCCGGCGGCCGGCATCATCGGCCCCTCGTCGGCCGCAGCGGCGCGGCGGCGGCGCTCGAGGAGCCGAGACTCCTCCGCATGGCGGGCGAGGGGCACGCGATACCGCGGCGAGAGGAGCGGACGCGAGGCCGACGAGATCGTGTTGCGACTCGCGGCTCCCCCCGGCTGCCGCCACTCGCCCGCATCCGGGGCCGGCGCCGACACGTCGCCCAGCCGGACCTCGCGTCCCCCGAGCCTGATCCGCTGCTCGGCGGCCCTGGTTGCGGCCGGGGCGTCGCCTGCCGGCGCCGTCACCAGCGCCCGCATCGCCGACAGCGCAGGCTCGAAGGCCGTCGCGTCGGCGGCACCGAGCCGCTCGATCCAGCCGGATGCCGACAGCCGGTCTCCCGACTCGATCGCGAGGAAGGCGGCGAGAAGGGCCGCGTGGCGCCCCGCGGGCGTGGCGAACCAACGCCTCGCCACCGCGACGATCGCTTCCGCGTCTCCCGCCTCGACGGCCGCGGCGAGGGCCCGCTCCGCCCGCGCGCGAAAGAGCATCTGATACGCGTCGCGGCCCGGCGCAGGCAGGCCGTCGATGAGCAACGACGCCTCCGCGCGGATGCTCCTGCGGTTCGGCCCGCCGCCATCGCCGACGGCGAAGGCATCGGCACCGGAGCCGAGGAGGCCGTCGAGCGCGACGGCCGCCGAGGACCAGTCGGCCCGCTGCACGAGCCGCCGGGCGCGATCCAACTCCCTGTCGAGGACTCGGTCGGCGGGCAGGGACACAGCCCCTTCGTCGGCTTCGTCGCCGGTCGTGTCGGTGTCCGTCGGGCCGTTCTCAGCCGGCGCTGCATCCGCCGCGATGGCCCACCGACCGTGGATCGCACCGCCGGCGATCGTGGCCACCAGAAGAACCGTGGCCACGCTGAGTCGCAACGCGCCGGGCGAGGTACGGTTCATGGCGTCCGTCACGTTCGCGTTCGATCCCGATCCCGATTGGTCGATCGTACCACCTGCGTCTCGCGGGCGTCCCCCTCCGTACGCCGTTCCTGCGGCCGGCCGTCCGGCCTCCCCGGGCACTTCCGTGCGGCGATCCCCGGCCCGCGGGGGCCCCGACGGCCGCCCCCCTCTCCGCGCCGCTGGCGACCTCGAAAAAACGGGCTGATTCCCCGGAAAAAGTCCTGTTTTCCGGCGATGGCCCCAGGGCGACACGGCGGCTCCTGATCGGCGTGGACCCCCGGTTTTCCCGCGGCTGGCGGGTTTTTTTGGTTTGCATTTTGAAACCCGCGAAGTCTAATCGGGCCTCGTTCGGCGTTTTCGGCCGAGATTTTCATGACGCGGCGGAGTTTCTGCCGCATACGAACCTAGACTCATTTTCGGAGGAACTGGCGATGGCGAAGAAGTCGGGAAGCAAGCCGATGACGAAGACTGAGATCATGCGGAGCATCTCCGAGGCGACGAACCTTCCGAAGAAGGACGTCGTGGCGGTGCTCGAGTCGCTCACGACCGAGATCCACAAGGCACTCAAGGGCTCGGGCATCGGCGTGTTCTCGATCCCCGGCCTCGTGAAGATCGAGCGGCGGAAGGTGCCCGCCCGTCCGGCACAGAAGGGCGTGAAGAACCCCTTCACCGGCGAGCTGCAGGACCGTCCGGCCAAGCCGGCGAGCGTGAAGGTCCGCGTGCGGGCCCTCAAGAACCTGAAGGCGATGGTCTCCGGCTGAGCCTGCAACGGCTTCGCACGACCAGCGACGCATCCTGAGACGGGCGGCATCGACGAGATGCCGCCCGTCCTTTTTTTCGGGGGCGTCGCGTGCGACTCGCGGCATTCCCGGTCGAAAACGGCTTCCGGCCCCGCTGGAACTGCCCTGTGGTGGCCGGCCCGGCCTTGCTACCTTTTTCCACCGTCATCCGGCCGTCTCCAAGGCCGGTCCCCACGAACAGGGCGTGGCCATGGGCTCGATCAGAGAGGAGTTGCGTCGCTTCGAGCGACGGCGGCTGCGGCCGCTGTTTCGCCGGTTCAAGCGTCGCCGCGATGAGCCCGCCCTCCCCGTGCAGTCACCGCCGGCCGCGCCGCCCGGTGACGACGTCGAGGAACTGCTCGTGGCCCTGGTTCGTTCCGAACTGCGGCGTCGCAGCGGCGGTCCGGAGGCCCTCGCGGCGTTCGTGCCGACGGCCGCCGGCGGCGGATCGCAGGCCGAGCAGCTGGTGCGGTCGCTGCTGATGGCCCGCGACCATGCCCCGGCCGATGCCACGCCCCGCGGCGAGGCCGCCTGATGCGCCGTCGAGGCGACCGCATCGACGTGCTCGCGGACATCCGCTCCCTTCAGGATCCGCTTTATGCGGGCCGGGGCGTCGGCTCCCACGCGGCGTTCCTGCTCGCCACGCTCCGCGACCGCGGAGCCGGTCGCCTGCGGCTCGTGGGTCTCGTCGATCCGGCACTCCCACCGCCCGATCGCGGGCACGTGGCGGCGTGCGACGAGATCCGCGGGACGTTCGTCGCCGATTCGGCCGCGACTTCGGTGTTCCTC
>CAIKWU010000176.1 GCA_903831155.1 uncultured Planctomycetaceae bacterium
ATCCTCAACGGCTGCCGCCGCAGCATGATCTTCGGCAGCGCCAAGACGGTGGAGCAGTATCGCAGCAATCCGGGCGTGCAGGTGCACGGGCCGGGGTTCTCCAAGATCATCCTCGGCGACGACTGCGTCGACGACTGGGCACAGCACCTCGACGTGATGTGCGAGAGCGTGGCGATCAACAGCGGCCGCGGCTGCATCAACGCCTCGGCGATCTACGCCAGCCGCCACACGAAGGCGATCGCCGCGGCCATCGCCGAGCGGCTCGGGCCGGTCGAGGTCAAGCCGCCGGACGACCCCGACGCGAAGCTCGCCGCGTTCACGATCCCCGGCGCCGCCAAGGCGATCTGGGGCCAGATCGAAGGGGGCCTCAAGGCCGCCGGTGTGACCCACATGACCGCCGCCTACGGCGACCGGTTCGTGGAGGGGGAGCGGTGCGGCTGGCTGCGGCCCACGGTCGTGCACTGTGCGAGCCCCGAGCCCGAGATCGCCAAGGCCGAATACATGTTTCCGTTCGTGAGCGTGGTCGAGTGCCCGCAGGAGCGGATGCTCGATGCGATCGGCCCCACGCTCGTCTGCTCGGCGATCACGAACGACGCGGTATTCCAGGACAGGCTCGTCGACTGCACGCACATCGACCGGCTCAACCTCGGCCCGATCCCGACCACGAAGCTCGACTGGCTGCAGCCCCACGAGGGGAACATCATCGACTTCCTCTACCGGTCGCGGGCCCTGCAGATGCCGGCGGCCGTTGGGTGAGCCCCGCCGTGCATCCCCTCGCGCCACTCTCGTTCACGTTCTCCGCGCCGACGAGGCTCGTCGTCGGGCCGGGCACGATCGGCCGGCTCGGCGAACTCGCCCGCGAACTCGGCGCGACGCGGGCCCTGGTGACGAGTGATCCCGGGATCATCGAGTTCGGCCACACGGCGGACGGCCTCGAGTCGCTTCGTGAGGCCGGCCTCGCCACCGAAGTGTTTTCCACGTTCACGGAGAACCCGTCGGCGGCGGAGATCGAGGCGGGCACGGCGGTGGCGCGGGCGTTTCGGCCCGACCTGCTCGTGGGCCTCGGCGGCGGCAGCTCGATGGACTGCGCCAAGGGGATCAACTTCCTCTTCTCCTGCGGTGGCAGGATGCGCGACTACAAGGGCCGGGGCACCGCCACGGGCCCGATGCTGCCCTCGATCGCCGTGCCCACCACGGCCGGCACCGGCAGCGAGACGCAGTCGTTCGCCCTGATCACCGACGACGAGACCGGCATGAAGATGGCCTGTGGCGATCCTCGGGCGGCGTTCCGCGTGGCGATCCTCGACGTCAACCTCACGCTCACGCAGCCCCCCTCGCTCGCGGCGATCACCGGCGTCGATGCCCTCGCCCATGCGATCGAGAGCCACGTGAGCACCGCCGCCACGCCCGCGTCGCGAACATTCTCCCGCGAGGCCTGGCGGCTCCTGGCGGCGAACCTCCCCGGCGTCACCGCCGATGGCGGCACGATCGCGACTCGCTCGGCCGTTCAGTTCGGCGCGGCGCTGGCGGGCCTGGCGATCGAGCACTCCATGCTCGGCGCCGCCCACGCGCTCGCCAATCCACTCACGGCGGCGCACGGCCTCGTGCATGGCCTGGCGGTCGGCGTGATGCTTCCGCACGTGGTCCGCTTCAACGGAACCGCCTGCGGAGACGCCTACGCCGACCTTCTCGACGACCTTGGCCTCAACGCCACGGCCGACGAGGCCGGCACGACGCTCGCCGACTGGCTGACGGGCCTGCTCGCCGCGGCCCGGATGAAGACGTCGCTGCGGGCCTGCGGCATCGACGCCCCCGACGTGCCCGCCCTGGCCGCAGCCGCGGCACAGCAGTGGACGGCCGGATTCAATCCCCGACCGGTCACTCCGGCCGATCTCGCCGCCCTCTACGAGGCGGCCCGATGAGCGGGGCGGTTTCCAAAACCGTCGCCGCTGCGATCCTCGTCGCGTCGTTCGCCGTGCCTGCCCTGGCCGACGACCCCGCCACCGCGCCGGCCGACGCCTGGCCGATGGCCCGCGGCTGCCTTGCGGGCACGGGCGTGTCGGCCGCGGTGCTCCGCCTGCCGCTTGCCGAGGCCTGGCACCGCCAGTTCGACGGCACGGCGTTCGGCGTGGTGCCGGTGATCGCCGACGGCGTCGTCTACGTGGGAGACCTCGACGGCACGTTTCACGCGGTGTCGCTCGCCGACGGCGCGGACCGGTGGTCGTTCACGGCGAAGGATGCCGGGTTTCCGTCGGCGGCGGCCGTCGGCGGCACAGACGACGCACGGATGGTGGTGGTGGGTGACGACGTCGGCATGGTGCGGGCCTTCGACGCCGCCACCGGTGAGGTCCGCTGGACCTTAGAGACGCAGGGAGAGATCTCGGGTGGCCCGACGATCCTCGACGGCCCCGACGGCATCCGCGTGCTCGTGGGCTCGCAGGATGCATCGCTCTCCTGCCTCGATCTCGCCACGGGCAAGCTCCTCTGGAAGCACGAGATCGCCGACCAGATCCGCTGCTCGCCGACCGTCGCGCGGACGAGCGCGGGGGACCGCGTCTTCCTTGCCGGCTGCGACGGCAGGCTCCACGTGATCGACGTGGCCACCGGCGCGGAGACGGCCGCGGTGCCGATCGACGGGCCGACCGGCACGACGCCCGCCACGCTCGGCGACCGCGTGTTCTTCGGCACCGAGGGGGGCGTGTTCTTCGCGATCGACGTCGTCAAGGGTGAGGTCGCCTGGCGGGCGGCCGCCACCGCCGCCGGCCAGTCGTATCGCTCGAGCGCGGCCCTGACGAACGACCTCGCCATCGTCGGCTTCCGGGGCAAGGCGATCGAGGCGTTTGCCGTTGCCGACGGCGGGCGGGCCTGGAAGCAGCCGATGCGGGGCCGCGTGGAGGCCTCGCCTGCGGTCGCCTCGGCGAGCGGCCCGAATGAAGCGCCCGCCCGCGCCGTGGCGATCGTCGCCGATTCGGCTGGCAGGATCGCCGCCCTCGACGCGGCCACCGGCGCGCCTGCGTGGGAGTTCGATGCCGGCGGCGGCTTCGGCGGCGGTGCGGCCATCGCAGCCGACCGCGTGGTGCTCGCCTCCGACGACGGCATCCTCTGGTGTTTCCGGAGCGGCGACTGATGGGCTGGTTTCAGACCGAGATCCGGCTCGCCCCGCGACGCCGGGGGTTCCACCTCATCACGACCGAGATCGAGGCGGCGCTTCGCGGGATGCCGGAGTTTCGCGTGGGCCTGCTGCACGTCTTCATTCAGCACACGTCGGCGAGCCTCTCGATCAACGAGAACGCCGACCCCGACGTGCCCCGCGACCTGGAGATGGCGTTCCACGCGATCGCACCGGAAGACCTTCCCTACGTGCACACCTGCGAGGGCCCCGACGACATGCCGGCCCACGTGAAGTGCTCGATGATCGGCGCCGCCCTCACGATTCCGATCACCGACGGCCGCCTGCGGCTCGGGACCTGGCAGGGCATCTATCTCTGCGAACACCGCGAGCAGGGCGGCCCGCGGCGGATCGTGCTCACCGCGCAGGGTGAATCGTGAGCGACCAGGCACGGCCGTCGCCCCCGCCGTTCGACCCCGAGCGGTTTCGCGTGGAGGGCCGCGCCGTCGTCGACTGGATCGCCGACTACTGGGCGACGCTCGCCTCCCGCCGCGTGACGCCCGACGTGTCGCCGGGGGTGGTCGCGGGGCAGCTGCCGCCCGGGCCGCCCGAAGGCCCTGACTCGCTCGCCGAAGTCCTCGCCGACCTCGATCGCATCATCGTGCCGGGGCTCACCCACTGGCAGCATCCCTCCTTCTTCGGCTACTTCCCGGCAAGCGCGAGCGGCCCGTCGATCCTGGGGGAGTTGCTCGCCGCCGGGCTCGGCGTGCAGGGGATGCTCTGGGCGACGTCGCCGGCCTGCACGGAGCTCGAGACGAAGGTGCTCGACTGGCTCCGCGACCTCCTGGGCCTGCCGGAGCGATTCGCAAGCATTGGCGCGGGGGGCGGCGTGATCCAGGACTCGGCGTCGAGCGGCGTGCTCGTGGCGATGGTCGCGGCCCGGGAGCGGGCGACGGGGCAGCGCACCAACGCAGCCGGACTCGCGGGCTTCGATCGCCCGCTCGTCGCCTACGCGAGCGACGACGCCCACTCGAGCGTCGAGAAAGCTGCCGGCATCATCGGCGTCGGCCGCGAGGGCCTGCGGAAGATTCCCGTCGATCATCGCGGCTGCATGGACGCTCTGGCGCTCGCCACCGCGATGGACGCCGATGCCGCCGTGGGCCGGGTGCCATTTTTCGTGGCCGCGACGGTGGGCACGACAGCGTCGGGGGCGATCGACCCGGTGGCCGAGATCGCGGCGATCGCCGCCCGGCATGCCGCCTGGCTTCACGTCGATGCCGCCTGGGCGGGCGCGGCGGCGATCTGCCCAGAGTTTCGCGGCGAGCTCGTGGCCGGCGCCGACCGCGCCGACAGCTGGGGCTTCAATCCGCACAAGTGGCTGCTCGTCAACTTCGACTGCCACGCCCTCTGGGTGGCCGACCGCCGGGCGATCGTGTCGGCGCTCTCGATGAAGCCCGAGTATCTCCGCAATCGGGCCAGCGAGTCGGGCGCCGTGATCGACTACGCCGACTGGCAGGTGCCGCTCGGCCGCCGCTTCCGCGCCCTCAAGCTCTGGATGACGCTCCGCATGCTCGGGGCCGAGGCCCTTCGCGGTCACATTCGTCGGCATGTTTCCTGGGCGAGCGAGTTCGCCGATCTCGTCGCGGCCGACCCACGCTTCGACCTGCTTCTGCCCCCGAACCTCTCGCTCGTCTGCTTCGCCCTGAAGGCGGGCGACGACGCCACCCGTGAGCTCCTCGATCGAGTCAACGCCACCGGACGCACCTTCCTGACCCACGCCCGCGTCGGTGGCCGATTCGCGATTCGCCTGGCCGTCGGCGGCGGCACGACCACCCGCGACGACGTCCTCGCCACCTGGCGGGTGCTCGAAAACCTGGCGTGATGCGGCGAACGACTATGATGGGCGTCACAGGAGCCCCACCATGCGAGTCGCTGCCGCCATCGCTTTGACTTGCGCCCTCGCCTCGACCACCGTCGCGGAGGACGCCGTGCGCAAGCCGATGATGATTTCCGAAGCCAAGCTGCCCGCGGGCTTTCCCGGGCCGGGCCCGGTCGGCGAGGTGATCACGAAGACCTATCCCGCCCACCGCCTGGCGCGAGTCCGGTCCGGCGGCCGGGGCAGCGACGGCTCCTTCATGAAGCTCTTCCGGCACATCGAGCGGAACAAGATCGCCATGACCGCACCGGTCGAGATGGAGATGGCGGTCGGCGACGAGGGGGCCGTCGCGGCGGACACGACGTCGATGGCTTTCCTCTACGGCTCGGCCGAGACCGGCACGCCCGGGCCCGATCAGGCCGATCCTGACGTGGTGGTCGAAGATGTTCCCGAACTCACGGTCGTGTCGCTCGGCGTCCGCGGCTCCTACAAGGAGGAGCGGTTTGCCGACTTCACCGGCAGGCTCGAGGCCTGGCTGGCCGAGCACCCGGAGTGGGTTTCCGCCGGCCCCCCGCGGACGCTCGCCTACAACAGCCCCTTCGTGCCCGGCATCCTCAAGTACGCCGAGGTGCAAATCCCGATCGTGGCGGCACCGAAGCGGCCGGCCGCGGGGCCGTAGAGTCTGCCCGGACTCCGCGACGCGCCTGGGCGGCTTGCGGCTGCATTTTCGCCATTTCCCTGCCGATTCTCCTCATGTGAACCATCCTGCCACGGCCCCCGTAGTATTGGCTGCGGCCGGGTGGAAACCGGCCGGGTCCAGGCGGCCCCGGAAGGGGCGAGGAACGGCATCATGGCACGCAAAGATTCGCTTCAGAACCTGCGGGCGATCCTCGTGAAGAGGCGGGATGCGCTGCGAAGCGCGCTCGCCGGCGACCTGTCGCTCCTCAAGGAGCTGCGCAGCGAGTCGCCGGGCGACGTGATCGACGCGGCCTACGACTCGGCCCAGGACGAGATCAGCTCCCAGCTGGCGGAGGTCGAGAGCCGCGAGCTCGCCAACATCGAGAACGCGCTCGAGCGGATGAAGGCCGGCACGTACGGCCAGTGCGAAGTCTGCAGCGGTCGGATCCCGATGGCGCGGCTCAACGCGCTGCCCTACGCGACGATGTGCATCGAGTGCCAGCGCGACCTCGAGCGGACGGGCTCGGCCGGCTCCGGCCGCCGCGGCGGGGTCGAGCAGGAGTCCGGCGAGGAGTCGGTGACCGGCGAACTGGAACTCTGACTTCCGGCGGGGATATGCTGACGAGGAGTTGGCCCGTCCCCTTCCACGGAAGTCCCATGGCCTGTCGTGTTTCGTCGGCGGTGCTCGCAGGCATCGTCTTGCTCCACGGCGGGTTCGCCCCGCGTGCGGACGAACCCCCGCTCACCCCCGTGGAGTCGGCCGCGGTCCGATCCGCGGAGCGCGTCGATCCCATGCGGACCGTGCGGATGTCGGCGGCCGAACGGGAGCGGCTCTACGAGCAGGCGGCCCGCGACGCGGAGGTGCTGGAGACGCAGGGTCGCCAGCTTCGGCGGCTGACCGACCTCCTCCGTCCCGCGGTCGTCCACATCGACGCCTCGAAGCCGCTGGCCCGCCCGCGCAACGGAAGGACGACCGAGGCCGAGGCGGGCTCCGGCGTGATCGCGCAGGTGTCGGGCGTCACCGTCGTGATCACCAACCGTCACGTGATCAACCGGTCCACGCTCGAGAACATCTCGATCCGGCTCGATGACGGTCGTGAGATCACCCCGAAGCGTCTCTGGGCCGACGCGGGCACCGACATCGCGGTGCTCGAGATCGAGGCCGAAGACCTCCAGCCGGCGCGGCTGGCCGATGGCGACACCGTGCGGATCGGCGACACCGTGCTCGCGATTGGCAGCCCGTTCGGGCTCTCCCATTCCGTCACGCTCGGCATCGTTTCGGCCAAGGGCCGCCGCGACCTCGACCTCGGCGACGGCAACGTCAAGTTTCAGGACTTCATCCAGACCGACGCGGCGATCAACCCGGGCAACAGCGGCGGGCCGCTGGTCAACCTGCGTGGCGAGGTGGTCGGCCTCAACACGGCGATCGCGAGCAACTCCGGCGGGAGCGAGGGCATCGGGTTCGCGATCCCGATCCCGATGGTGATGTTCGTGGCCCGGCAGCTCGTCGAGCACGGCACGGTGCCGCGTGCCTACCTGGGCGTGGCGCTCGACAAGCGGTTCGATCAGCAGGAGGCCGACCGCCTCGGCATGGTGCGGCCGGTGGGCACGCGGGTGGAGACGATCACCCACGAGGCGCCGGCCGATCTGGCGGGCATCCGTCCGGACGACGTGATCCTGGAGTACGACGGGAAGCCCGTCGAGGACGACGACCACCTCATGAGCCTCGTGGGCATGACGCCCCTGGGCAGCACGGTGGATCTGGTGCTCTTTCGCGGGCGAAAGCGGATGACGGTCCGCCTGCAAGTGGCCAGCCGCGCGGCCTTCGAGCCGCGGCAGGACGCCCCGTGAAGGCTCAGGTCGCGGCGGAGGCGGCGGCGAACCCGCGGAGCATGCAGTCGGTGACGGCCGCGGCGTCGCAACCCGAGAGCAGGTCGCAGTTGGGCCGAGCCCGCCTGATCTGACGACGATCGACCACGAGCATGCCGGCGGTGAGCTCGCCCGCGGCCTCCACGTCGGCCACCACCGGCGTCCGCTCGAAGAGTTCGGGATTGGTCAGGGCCACGAGGCTCGCGACGTCGTGCAGCCAGATCCCCTCGCTGCCAAGGAACTGGCGGTGGGCCCGGAACGAGTGCGGCAGCATCCGACGGAGCAGCTGCCCGGCCCGCGAGACCTCGCGGGGGAGTTGGTCGAGAAACTCGAAGCCGAGCAGCACCTGCGACGTGGTCTCGAGCGGCACGAGCGTCTTGTCGAGCGGCTCGCCGATCACGTGCCGGGCAGCGGCCGGATCGGCGTAGAGATTGAAGTCGGCGACCGCCGAGGCGTTGCCCATGGCCTGGACCGTGCCGCCCGAGACCACGAGCCCGGCCACGAGTTCGATGATCGACGGATCCCGCTTGAACACCCGCGCCACGTTGGTCAGGGGCCCCAGCGCCAGGATCGTGATCTCGCGGGGATGCGCCTTGATGCTCTCCCAGATCACCTTCTCGGAGAGGTGCCCGCCATGGAGTTGCACCCGCGGCAGCTCCGCGCCGCCCAGGCCATCGGGGCCGTGCATCGTGAACGGCGTGTCGACCGACACGACGTCGGCCGGGGCGGCCCCCAGCCGCGGCAGCCGGGGCGGGTCGAGGAACGCCACCACCGACTGCACGTTGGAGGTGGCCTGCTCGGGCCCGGCGCTGCCGCCCACGGCTGTCACCGCCACGACCTCCAGCCGGGGATCGAAGAGCGCCATCACCAGGGCGGCGGCGTCGTCGATTCCCGGATCGCAGTCGATGATGACCTTGCGGGGCGTGATCGGGGGCACAGCGGCGGGGTTCCTGGGACGTCGGATAGGATGGTGTCGCTGCCGCCGAAGGGTTGGCGACGGCGACAATCGTATCCCAAACAGGTGTCCGGCGCGGCCGCCGGCCGTCCGGTTCCCATGAGCGACTCCCCTGCCCCGCCGCAGCGCCCGGTCGGCATCGACCCGGCCGAATGGACAGCACGGCTGCACCGTGGCGACCGCCGCCCGGCCGGTGAGGTCCGCGACCTCATCCAGGCCGTCCTCGCAGGGAGCATCGACCTCGACGTGTTCGGCCGCTGGCTCGTGGCCCTGGCCGACGCCGGAGAGTCGGCCGCCGAGATCGCCGGCGTGGCGGCGGCGCTCCGGGGCCGCATGCTGCCGGTGCCATCCACCGCCCCGCTCGTCGCCGACACGTGCGGCACCGGTGGCGACGGCTCCGGGTCGTTCAACATCTCGACCGCGGCGGGGATCGTCGTCGCCGCGGCGGGCCAGCCCGTCGCGAAGCACGGCAACCGCGCGGTCTCGAGCCGCACGGGCTCCGCCGACGTGCTCGAGCGGCTGGGCGTGAAGGTCGATGCCGTGCCCGAGGTGAGCGGCCGGTGCCTCGACGCCCTTGGCTTCTGCTTCTGCCTGGCGCCGGTGCATCATCCGGCGATGGCCCGGGTCGGGCCGCTCCGCCGGTCGCTGGGCCGGCCGACCGTGTTCAACCTCGTGGGTCCGCTGTGCAATCCCGCCGGCGCCGGCGTGCAGGTGATCGGCGTGGGCCGGCCCGCCGCCCGCGAGCCGATGGCCGAGGCGGCGAGGCTGCTCGGGGCGCGACGGGCCGTGGTCGTGTCGGGGCGCGTGGGTGACGACCAGACGCGAGCCTTCGACGAGGTGAGCCTCTTCGGGCCGACCGACGTGATCGACGTGACGCCCGCCGGCTCGACCCTCGCCCGCTGGACGCCCGAGGATTTCGGCGTCGCCACGCTGCCTGCCTCGGCGCTCGACGATCTCGAGGTGGCGGGCCCGGAGGAGAGCGCGGCGGCGATCCGCGGCGTGCTCGACGGCCGACGCGGGCCGCGGCGGGACGTGGTGGTGCTCAATGCCGCCGCGGTGCTCTGGGCGGCAGGGCGTGCGGCCGACAAGCCGGCGGCGCGGGCGCTGGCCGAGCGGGCGATCGACTCGTCCGCGGCCGCGACGCTGCTCGAGCGGTTCGCCGCGATGTCGCATGAAGCGGCGACCTGATCCGGGTTCGAGGTGAGACACCCATGATCCATCGACTGCTTCCAGCGCTGTTCGTCATCGTCGTCGCGTCCGTCTCGGTCCGGGCGGCGGAGCCGACGAAGGCGCTCGTCGTGCCGGGCGAGGTGTTCGCCGTGGAGGGGCGAACGGCGTTCGTC
Organism: uncultured Planctomycetaceae bacterium; assembly: GCA_903831155.1. GTDB lineage: Bacteria > Planctomycetota > Planctomycetia > Pirellulales > UBA1268 > QWPN01. The sequence continues at coordinate 9,831 of CAIKWU010000176.1, forward strand.
TTCACGGCGGAGGCCGCCGCGGTGCCGGCGGGGCCGAGGCCCTGGATCATGTATGCGCCCACGCTGGCCGCGTATCCGGACAACGCCGAGCGGTGGATGCACGAGCGATTCACGAGGGCCGGCGTGGCGGTCGCGGGGATCGACTCGGGGGAGTCGTACGGATCACCCGACGGCGTCAAGGCGATGGAGGCACTCCACGCAGAGATGGTGCGCCGCGGTTATGCCGAAAAACCCGCGTTCCTCGGCCGCAGCCGCGGGGGCCTCTGGGCCGGTTCCTGGGCGATCGCCCATCCGGAACTCACGGCGGGCGTGGGTGGCATCTATCCGGTCTACGACTGGCGAACCTATCCAGGGGTGGAAAAGGCGGCGCCAGCCTATGGCCTCTCGTCCGCGGACCTCGCCGCACGGGCCTCGGACCTCTGCCCGATCGAGCGGATCGACGTGGCCGCGAAGGCCGGCGTGCCCTTCTGGATCATCCACGGCGACGGCGACGTGACGGTGCCCGCCGAGCCCAACTCGCTCGAACTCGAGCGGCGGTACGAGGCGGCCGGTCGCGGAGATCTCGTGACGATCGTGGTGGCGAAGGGCCAGGGCCACTCGATGTGGGAGGGATTCTTCCGCTGCGAGGAGCTCGCCGACTTCCTGATCGCCCGCGCGAAGGACGGCGCAAGAGACCGCTGACGAGCGCCGCTACGTGAGCGGCACCTCGAGTCCGTCCACGGCCAGTTCGACGCCCGGCGGCAGCCGCGCGGCGATGTCGGCATGGCGGATGTCGTGGGCCATGTGCACCAGCAGCGTCCGCCGCGCCGCCACTCGCGCCGCCACCGCGATCGCCTCGTCGAGCGAGAAGTGGGTCGGGTGCCGCGTCGGCCTCAGGCAGTCGAGCACGAGCACATCGAGTCCGCCGAGCAACGGCCACGATTCGTCCGGGATGGCGTTGGTGTCGGTGCAGTAGGCGACGTTGCCGACGCGGAAGCCGAGCACGTCGAACACCCCATGCCGCAGCCGCAGGGGGACGACCGTCGCGCCCAGCAGGTCGAAGGGTGTCGTCGAGATCCGCTCGAAGGTCACCTTCGGCACGCCGCCCCCGAGTGGCGGCCCGGCGACGAAGGCATAGTCGAACGCCTTGCGGATCCGGCTCTCCACCCGCTCCTCACAGTGGAGGGGAATCGAACGGCCGGTGGCGAAGCAGAGCGGCCGCAGGTCGTCGAGGCCATACACGTGGTCGACGTGGTCGTGGGTGTAGAGCACCGCGTCGATCCGGCCGATCCGCTCGCGGAGCAGCTGGCCACGGAGATCGGGCGTGGTGTCGATGAGCAGGTGCCCGTCGGGCAGCCCGAGGAGCACGCTGGTCCGCGTCCGCACGTCCCGGGGGTCGCCGCTCGTGCAGGTTTCGCAGCGGCAGCCGACGAGCGGCACGCCGGTGCTGGTGCCGGTGCCGAGAAACAGGAGGCGTCCGGTGAGATCGCGGCCGACGCCGAGCAGAGCCCGGGCGGATTCGGAATGCTGCTGAGGGGACGACATCGGGCGGATTATAGGAGGACCGCGGTCACGACGGCGGCCAGACACGCCGAGGCGGCCCCGCCGGCTCCATCACCGCGTGTGCTGCATCGAGCCCCAGATCAAGGTTCGAGGCGAATGGCGGCTCCAGCGTCAGAGCCGCTGCACGACCCCGGCGCTGACCCCGAACGACGCCGTGGCAACGGAGCTGGCCTGGCCCGGGAGCGGCGTGAACTGGGCTTTGCCGTGGATCCGCGCTGACGGCCGCAAGCGTCGCAGCCAAGTTGACCTCGAGCCCGTCGCCGCCCGAGGCAGGATCGCCAGCCGGTCACCTTGACCCCCGCACGGCTTTCGCGAGAGAATCACGGGTTGAACCGCGTTTTTCGCGGCCCGGCCGCCTCACCGTCGCCGGCCCCCCGCCCGCCGCAGCCGGACCCACCGGCCGGCCTCAACCAACACCGCGGCCCTTCAGGGTCGCCAGCCACACTCTGCAATCGCCATGGAAACCCTCGAACGCCTCTGGGATTCGGTCTCCAACGGGGCCGCCGCCGCCGGCTCCCGGATGGAGCGCTTCCTCACGGGCCTCTTCGGCTCGTCCAACGCCCGCTACCTTCGCAGGCTCGAGCCCAAGATCGAGGCGATCAACTCCCTCGAGGCGACCTACGAGGCGATGAGCGACGCCGAGCTCCGCGGCCAGACCGCCGAGTTCCGCCGGCGGCTCTCGGCCGGCGAGACGCTCGACGACATCCTTGTCGAGGCGTTCGCCGTCTGCCGAGAAGGAGGAAAACGCTTCCTCGGCATGCGGCACTACGACGTGCAGCTGATCGGCGGCATGGTGCTCCACTCCGGGGCCATCGCCGAAATGATCACGGGCGAGGGCAAGACGCTCGTGGCCACGCTGCCGGCCTACCTCAACGCCCTGGAAGGCAAGGGCGTGCACGTCGTCACCGTCAACGACTACCTTGCCCGCCGCGACATGGAATGGATGGGGCCGCTCTACATCGGCC
>CAIKWU010000177.1 GCA_903831155.1 uncultured Planctomycetaceae bacterium
CCCGAAGGTCGCCGCCGATCCGGTGGCCACGACCGTGGAACCATCCGACGGTGGCAGTAATCAAGCCGCCACCGCGCCCGAGTGGTATCGGGCTGGGCATTGGCATACAGGCCGGCATCCATCGGGTTGGGTTTTCAACGTCTGGCCGCATCCATCGGGAAATCCGTGGGTGCATGTCGTGATGCTCGATCCGATTTTCGGAATCTTGCCTGATGGAAACATGGTCGCAGTGGGGCCGAAACGCGGAGTGAGGATCGACCGCGTGCTGCGAATCATCGGCATGCAATCAAACAACGGCATGCCACCGCTCACGGATGACGCCTGGAAGATCACAACGCGGCCATGCGACCAACGCGAAATCGTGGAGGGACCGACCTGGAATCCATTCCTGTTTCACGACCAGAACGATTACCTCCGGCGCGGCTTGGGCCTGTCTTTGACCAGCGAGCAGGTCGCGCAAGCCGCGGACTAGGCGACCAGACGCCCGTCCGATCCGGGCCGGCGACATCCACAACGACCAGCGCGACGACACCGTAGCCGCCCGAGATTCTGCCACGGGAATCCGCGGTAGCCTCGCCCACACACCGGAGAGACACGCCATGTACTCAACAACCAGTTCCTCATCGACGCCCTCGATCGCCCGGCTGGTCGAGTTCGTTCGCCAGTATCGGGATCGCCATGGCTTCAGCCCGAGCGATCGCGACATGGCCCGCGGCCTCGGCCTGGAGCGGTCGTGGTGTTCGCGGGTCGCGAGGGCCGCCGTCGCCCGAGGGCTCCTGGTCAACGACCCATTCGTCGCCCGGAGCTGGAGGCTCCCGGCGGCCACGACCACGAACTCGAGCAAGACTCCGTCGAAGCGCCGGACCCGTTGATCTTCACTACGCCACGGAAGGCAAACAATGACACGGTACACGCCACCGCACGAGCGTACGCCCGAGCAGGCCGCGGCCATCCACCAGGCTGAACAAGAGATCGCCGACACGGCCGGGACTGCCGTCAGGCCGTCGATCAGTAACTCGCCCGAAGACGTGCAGATGGTGATCGCGTACATCGCGGCAAGGGCTTCCGAACCGCTTGCGTCATTTGTTCGGAAGTGGCGCGTTGACCACGGAATCGCCGACCAGCGGCGGATCGACAACCGGGCTGGGTAGGTGACGCATGGACGCGAGCCACAACGGCAAGTGTGCCGGCCGATTGAAGGACCGCAAAGGTCGCGAATACCTCGACCTGGGAAGGTTCGGCGCTTCCATGACCATCCGCGTCTACTTCGCGCCGGCTGCGAAGGGGCAGCGGCGCGACGAGTCAGCCCGGATCGTGCTCGTCGGGCACGCTCCCGAGCTGCGGATCGCCCTCGAACCGTACCACGCTCGCCGGCTTGACCGTCGCCAGGCCGTGCTCCTGCTCTGGGACCGTCTCGTGCAATTGATCGACGACAAGGTCGCCCCAGCCGCGGCGGCCGAGACGTTCGAGGCCTCGATGGCCGCCGACGGGCTCGAGGTGCCGCCGGGTCCCCTGCACCGGCCGGGCGTGCCGCGACGGGTTCGGATGATCCTCGCGTACCGCCAGGCCCACCCTGCCGCATCGCACAGGATGATCGCCAAGGCAGTTGGCTGCGATGCCGGCTGGGTTTCGAAAGCACTCCAGGGCAAGTGGAAGGGAGCCAGTAGCGGAGGCGCTGACTGGCGCGCTGACTCGGCGCTGATTAATCAGCGCGAAGTC
>CAIKWU010000178.1 GCA_903831155.1 uncultured Planctomycetaceae bacterium
GAAGGCGACTTTCGCCCTGCCGTAGGGGGTCGTCGGTTCGAGCACGGCGGTGGCCTCGGCGAGCGGCACGTCGGTTGGTGCGTATTCGACGCAGGTGCCGGCTCCCACGAAGCGGACGCCGCCGCTTCGGACGAACGCCTCGAGGAGCCGCCGGCTGGCCGCCACCCACTGCTCGTTCTCGGCGGATGTCCAGAAGAGGCCGTGCCGGGTGTCCCAGGCGAGGTGCAGGAGGTGGGAGGGACGCAGGTCCTCGACGAGCGCCGCCGCGCCGGCGTCGAGGAAATCCACGACGTGATGCGAGAGCCGGCCCCGCGAGGCCGCGATGAGTTCGGCGACATCGGCGGGCGGCGCGCCTCGTCCGGCGAGGCAGACGTCGAATCCACGGTCGAGCAGCGGTGCGATCGTCTGACGACCGATGAACCCCGTGCCTCCGGTGACGAGGACGCGGCGGCTCATGGCGACGGTGGGGCGGCAGCGTAGTCCGCGTACGACGCGTCTCGGGTGGCGATCACCTCGGGAGTCGACGGCCAGACGATGCCGAACGCGGGGTCGTTCCAGCGCACGCCGCGCTCGGCGCCGGGGCGAAAGGGCACGGACATCATGTACAGCAGGTCGGTGTCGTCTTCGAGCGTCAGGAATCCATGGGCGCATCCCGGTGGAATGCACAGCGCGGTGCGGTTGGCTGCCGACAAGGTCACCCCGTCCCAGGCGAGAAAGGTCGGGGAGTGGGGCCGCAGGTCGAGCACGACGTCGTGCACGCTGCCGCGAATGCAGCGAACGAGCTTGTATTCGTCGTCGGCGACGGGGCGATAGTGCATCCCGCGGAGCGTGCCCCTGCGGATGTTTCCGGAGATGCTGGCCTGGCTGAGGCCCGCCGGCAGCCCCGCCCGCTGGAACTCGTCGGCGCACCAGGCGCGGCAGAAGGGGCCCCGCTCGTCGCCGAGCACGTCCGTCTCGACGAGCATGGCGCCGGCGACCCGCAACTCCCGAAACCGCATCAGAACACCTGCAGGTCGGGGATCGCGGTGACGAATCGGCCGCCCCATTCCCGGATGCAGGCGAGCTGCTCCGCGATCTCGTCGCGAAGGTTCCACGGCAGGATCAGCACGTAGTCCGGCTTCCGCTCCTGGATGCGCTCCGGTGGCACCACGGGGATGCGGCTCCCCGGCAGCAGCCGCGTCTGCTTGTGGGGGCTGAGGTCGGCCACGAACTCCACGAGGTCGCCGCGGATCCCGCAGAAGTTCAGGAGCGTGTTGCCCTTGGCGGCGGCCCCGTAGGCGGCCACGGTCCTGCCGTCGGCCTGGGCGTCGAGCAGGAAGCGAAGGATGTCCCGCTTCACCTGCAGCACCCGGGGCGTGAATCCCTGGTAGGTGGCGACGTCGAGAAGCCCGGCCTCCCGCTCCGCCGCCCGCACCCGCTCCACCGCCGGCGTCGCGCCGCGGGGGTCGGCCGCATGCCTGCCAAGGATGCGGAGCGAGCCGCCGTGGGTGGGCAGTTCCTCGATGTCCCAGACGGCGAGCCCGTGGGCGGCGAACAGCCGATCGATGAAGGCGAGCGAGAGGTAGGAGTAGTGCTCGTGGTAGATCGTGTCGAACTGCACGTTCTCGATCAGCCGCAGGAGATGCGGAAACTCGATCGACACCGTGCCGCCGGGCCGCAGCGCGCGGGCGATGCCGGCGGTGAAGTCGTTGATGTCGGGCACGTGGGCGAGCACGTTGTTGGCCACGATCAGGTCGGCCGGGCCGTGGTCGGCGACGAGGCGGTTCGCGGAATCGACACCGAAGAACACCACTTCGGTGGGAACACCATGCTCCCGGGCGACGGCGGCCACGTTGGCGGCCGGTTCGACACCGAGGCAGCGGATGCCGCGGGCCACGACGTTGCGGAGCAGGTAGCCGTCGTTGCTGGCCAGCTCCATCACGAACGAATCCGGCCCGAGCGCCAGCCGCGGCACGATCGCGTCGCAGAACTGCTTCGCGTGCCGCAGCCACGAGCTCGAGTAGGACGAGAAATAGACGTAGTCGGAAAAGATGGCGGCCGGGCTCTCGAACTCCTCGAGCTGGACCAGCAGGCAGGAGTCGCAGAGAAACGCATGCAGCGGGTAGTAGCGCTCTTCGCTCGCGGCATGTTCGGCCGGAATGAAGGCGTTGGAGAGCGGGCTCAGACCGAGGTCGACGAAGCTCATCGACAGCGGATGCTTGCAGAAACGGCACGATCTCATGGGTGACTCGCGGCGGCCCGTGACTCGACGTGGCGGATCTGGGCCAGGCTCGTTTCCGTCATGTCCCCGTCGCCCCCGACGAACTCCCGGTACCATTCAGTGGTCAGATCGAGCCCTTCGGCGAGCGGGATCAGCGGGCTCCAGCCGAGTGTACGACGGGCTTTGGTGCTGTCGAGCCGAAGCATGGTGGCTTCGTGCGGATGGTCGCCATCCGCGACGCGCCAGGAAGCGCCGTTGCCCCAGCGGCTGGCGATCCCGGCGACCAGCTCGCCGACCGAAGCAGCCGGTCCCGGGGGCGGACCGAAGTTGTATGCCGAGCCGAACGCCGTGGGATCCGTCACGGCCCTTTCGGCGAGCATCAGGTACCCGCGGAGCGCGTCGAGCACGTGCTGCCAAGGCCGGGTCGCGCCCGGGCGCCGCAGCACGACATCCTGACCGCGGGTGAACGCCCTGATGCAGTCGGGAACCACCCGATCGACGGCCCAGTCGCCGCCGCCGTAGACGTTGCCCGCCCTGGCCGACGCCAGCCTCGGGGCGCCGTCGGCCGACAAGAACGAGCGTCGATACGAGGTGCTGACCAGTTCGGCGCAGGCCTTGCTGCAGCTGTACGGGTCCGACCCGCCCAGCCTGTCCGATTCGGCGTATTCCGTCCCGGATTCGTCGTTCTCGTAGCACTTGTCGCTGGTCACGTTCACGACTCCACGAACGTCCGGGCACGCGCGGGCGGCCTCGAGGACGTGCACGGTGCCGATCACGTTCGTGGTGAACGTGCCCACGGGATCCTGATACGACTCCCTGACGAGAGGCTGTGCCGCCAGGTGGAAGATGATGGAAGGACGTGCGGTCGTGACTGCTTCATGAACCGCCCTCGCGTCGCGGATGTCGATCCGGTGGTCGATGAGCGAATCCGGCCAGCGGATGGCTTTGAAGAAGCTGGGGTCTGTCGGCGGCTCGAGCGCGATGCCGTGCACCTGCGCCCCGAGGTGCTGGAGCCAGAGCGTCAGCCATCCACCCTTGAAGCCGGTGTGGCCGGTGACCAGCACTCGCCGCCCCCGCCAGAACGACTCGCTCACTCCCAGACTCTCCACGGGGCCCGTCCGTCCAGCCAGAGGGCGTCGAGCAGTTTGCGGTCGCGGAGCGAATCCATCGGCTGCCAGAATCCCTCGTGCCGGAAGGCCTGCAACTGGCCGTCCTCAGCCAGCCGGATCATGGGCTGCTGCTCCCACACCGTTGCCTCATCGGCGATATAGTCGATGCAGCGGGGGGAGAGCACGAAAAAACCACCGTTGATCAGGCCTCCGTCGCCGAGCGGCTTCTCCTGGAAACTCGTCACGGCGGTGCCCGTCACCGCGAGGGCGCCGAATCGTCCGGGGGGCCTCACCGCCGTCACGGTGCAGAGGCGGCCATGGTCGCGATGGAAGCGGACCTCGGCGGAGATGTCGACGTCCGCCACGCCGTCGCCGTAGGTCATGCAGAAGTCGCCGTCGCCCAGATAGGGCGCGGCCAGCTTGAGCCGACCGCCCGTCATCGTGGACTCGCCGGTGTCGACCACGGTGACCCGCCACGACTCCGCATGGCTGTGATGCACCTCGACGCCGCCGGTTCGCATGTCGAAGGTCACGTCGGCGGTATGGAGGAAATAGTTGGCGAAGTATTCCTTGATCACGTACCCCTTGTAGCCGGCACAGATCACGAAGTCGTTGATCCCGTGGTGGGAATAGATCTTCATGATGTGCCAGAGCAGAGGCCGCCCCCCGACCTCCACCATGGGTTTCGGCTTGAGCACGGTTTCTTCGGTGAGTCGGGAGCCAAAGCCCCCGGCGAGAATGACGGCCTTCATACGGCGGCGAAGTTTACCAGAGGTCGAGTGGCCCGCCGGGCCGGGGCCGTTTGACCTCGCCGACGGCCGGGATACCTTACGAAAAGGGTGCCTGCCGTGGGACGTCCCTTCCGTCGCAACCTCGAGCATCCGGTGCCATGTCGATCGCAGGGGACGCGGTTCGTCGTGAGTCGTGCGGATCGTGCGGCGCGACGCTCGATGGCGGCCGCCGGATCGGGTCTCGCGACTATGTCACGGGCACCGCCTTCGAGGTCGTCATCTGTCCGTCCTGCGGCCTCGGGTGGACGACGCCCGTGCCCGCCGATCTCGACCCGTACTACCCCCGGACCTACCGCCGCTACAACCCATGGGTCGCCCGCGTGCTGTCGCTGCTCTACCGCTGGCGCGTGGGTCGCTGGTGCCGTGGCTTCGCGAGGGCGGGTAGCGCGCTGGAACTCGGGTGCGGCGACGGCGTGATGCTCGACGCGCTGCGGTCGCGGGGCTGGCAGGTGTGCGGCACCGAGCGGACGGAGGCGATGGCGGCGACCGCCCGGGAACGGTACGGGATCCGGATGTACGTCGACCCCGACGGTCCGCAGCCCGATCACGATCGCTTCGACCTGATCGTGCTCTTTCAGGTCCTGGAGCATCTGGCCGATCCGGTCGCGGCGCTGTCGCGGGCGCAGTCGCTCCTCGCAGATGGCGGGCGGATCGTCGTCGGCGTGCCGAACCTCGCGAGCTGGCAGGCCGCCTTCGGCCAGGGTGGCTGGTTTCACCTCGACGTGCCGCGCCATCTCGTGCACTTCACCCCCTCGTCGCTGGCCGCGGCGGCGGCGCGGGCGGGGCTGAGGGTCGAGGCGGTCGGCTACATCTCACCGGAGCACGACCCGTTCGGCTGGGTGCAGACGATCCTGAACCGCTTCGCGGGCAACGCGAACCGCCTGACGCTCCTGCTCATGGGCGCGGAGCGCTGGCGGATCAGCGACGGCCTGACGCTGCTCGGCGTCGCGGTCGTCGGCCCGGTCGCCGTTGTGCTCGCCGCGGCAAGCTGGGCGTGCGGCCGGGGGGCCGTCATGGAGGCGACGCTCGTCCGCGGGTGAGGCCCTGCGACGATGCCGCCCGGGCCTCAGGCGTCGGCCGACTGCCGCCGGGACCGGGCCGCGTCGAGGAAGGCATTCGGCCGCCCGAGCGTGTTCTTGTAGATCCGGGCCATGTAGATGGCGATGAAGCTCAGCGCCGCACCGCAGTAGGCGAACCCCAGGAAGGCGAGTGCGGCCGCGGCTCCGGCGTGGCCGCGGCCCCCGGCCCAGGCGAGGCCGGCCAGGACCAGGATCCACGCCGGCAGGGCGTAGGTCACCAGTCGCAGCGGCAGCGTGCTCGCCGAAAGGAGCCCGCCGACGGCGAACGTCGTCATGCCCCAGAAGTTGTAGTGCGTGGTGCCGGCGATCCGCGGATGCCGGCGGTAGGGGATGCCCAGTCGCCGGAAACCGACGCGGCCGATCGATGCGCGGATGAACGGGAAGGACGAGTGGTCGTCGATGATCGCGTTCCGCACCTCCGCGGTCATCAGCGAGAACTCCGCCATGTCGAGCACGATGTCCTCGTCGGCGATCGCCCGCAGCAGCCGATAGAAGAACTTCCGCATCAGCTTGACGGCCGCGATCTCGACGCGGTCCACCCGCTCGCCGTAGACGATGTCGTATCCCTCGCGGTGCCGGGCGATGAAGTCGGGGATCATCTCCGGCGGGTCTTCGCAGTCGACGTCGATGAAGACGAACACGTCGCCGACGCAGTGCCGCAGGCCGGCCTCGAGCGACCGCTGGTAGCCCACGTTGCGGCTCATCGTGAGCACGAAGGTGTCGGCGTGGCGGTGACGAACGGCCTCGATCGCCGCCAGCGTCCCGTCGGTCGAGGCGTTGTTCAGGAACACGAGGTGCGGACGGTAGTCGGATGCCAGCCGGGCGAGGATCGGCTCGAGCCGATCGAAGAACAGCGGTACGACCTGTTCCTCGTTGTAAACGGGAACCAGAATCGCGAGGATCGGCCGCGGACCGCCATCAGGCGTCGTGGGGATCGCCGGCGCGGGAGTTGACGGGCGAGTCGTGGCCAACGAAAACGTCGGTGCTGGTGGAGTGCCGAGGGCGTCGAAACGAGCGGGTGCCGAGACCGTGAGCGTCGTTGCAGTGCGTGAACAGAGCGACCGGAATCCCGCGGTTCCCGCAGGGGGGCGGACGGCCACCGGCCCCTTCGTGGCAATGATCACTTCGGCATTCTTCGTGGTCAATGCCTTCTTCGCCTTTCGCCACGTGATGTGGCGGGACGAATGGATGCCGATCAACGTCGCCCGCTTCGCCAGCGGCACCGCGGAATGGTTCGCCGAGATCCGCTACATCGGGCGGTGGGCGTTCTTCGGGCTGATCTGGCTGATCGAGCAGTGCGGCGGGCACCCCTGGCTGTTCAAGCTCGTCATCGTCGCCATCTCGACGCTCGGCGTGTTCGTGGTGTGCCGTTGGTCGCCGTTCACGCGGACGCAGAAAGCCCTGTTCGCGTTCGGCTACTACCCGCTCTACGAATACGGCACGATTCTCCGCGACTACTCGATCGTCTGGACCGCGACCATGGTCTGCTGCGCCCTGCTCGCATCGACGCGGAGGCGGCCGCTGGCGTTCGGGATGGCGCTCGCGGTGCTCTTTCAGACCAATCCGTTCGGGCTCGGGCTCGCCAGTGCGATCGGGCTGACGTACGTGTTCGACCTGTGGCGGAGCGGCGAGCTGAGGGCCGGCGGCTGGCGGCGGCCGGATCTGGTGGCCGGCGGTGCGATCGCGGCCGCCAGTTTCGCCGTGGCGTTCGTCACCATGCGGCCGCCTCCGGAGATCGCGGAGATCGTGCTCGGCCAGCCGCTGCGGACCGATTCGCACCTCGTCCGGCTGGTGGAGAGCCTGCCGTTCCCGTTTCGCGGCTGGTTCCCGGTGCCGTTCCACGGCGAGTGGAACACCCAGCTGCTCGATCCCTGGCCGCTCCTGCAGATGCTGCTGGGGGCGGTGGTGGCCGGCGTGGTCGTCGTCTGCCTGAGGGGCTGCCCGACCGCGCTGGTGCTCTTCGCGGCGAGCATGCTCGCGCTCGGTGCGATCCTCTGCCACCTGCCGTGGACGAGCCTCCGCTACCACGGGCCGTACTACCTGGCCCTCGTCTGCAGCTACTGGCTCGCGGAGGCACGCAGCCCGTTGGTGGCTTTCGTCGCTCCGGGAACCGTTCTCGACCGCATCCGGGCGTCGCGATCGCACCTGTTCACCGGGCTGCTGCTGGTGCACGCGATCGTGGGACTGACGTTCGCGGTGCAGGAGCAGGTGATCCCCTTCTCGGGCGCGCGGGATGCCGCGAACCTGATTCGCACCAATGAGCCGCCCGACGTGCTCGTCGTGGGCGACCCGGACTACGCCATGATCTCCCTCGCGGGCTATCTCGACCGGCCCGTCTACATCGCCAGCCGGGACGAGCCCGGGGCGTTCACCCGCGTCGACAAGCGGCGGCGGGGCACTCCGCTGACCGCCGAGGAACTGACGCGGGTGGTGTCCGGCCGGCTCGCGGCTGAGCGGAGAGACGTCATCCTCGTGACCAACTACCAGATCACCATGCCGGCTGAGATGGGCATGCTCGTCGGCGCGACGCGGGGCATCTGTGAC
>CAIKWU010000179.1 GCA_903831155.1 uncultured Planctomycetaceae bacterium
CTTCTACGAGTCGAAGATGATCTACGAGGACCAGCTCGCGGCGATCAAGAAGGACACCGGCCGCTACGGCACCACCGGCGAGGAGGTCGATCTCGCGCTCTTCACCGACGGGCTGGAGGATGAGCGGCAGCAGGGCATCACGATCGACGTCGCCTACCGCTACTTCTCCACCGACCGGCGGAAGTTCATCATCGCCGACACGCCCGGCCACGAGCAGTACACCCGGAACATGGCCACCGGGGCCTCGACGGCCGACCTCGCGATCATCCTCGTCGACGCCCGCCACGGCGTGCTCACGCAGACGAAGCGGCACTCGTTCATCGTGTCGCTCCTGGGCATCAAGCACATCGTGGTGGCCGTCAACAAGATGGACATCGTCGGCTACGACCAGGCGGTGTTCGAGAGGATCAAGGGCGACTACGTCGATTTCGCGAGCCGGCTCGACCTGCCCGACGTCCACTTCATGCCGATCTCGGCCCTCAAGGGCGACAACGTCGTCGCGCCGAGCCCGAACATGCCGTGGTACACGGGCTCCCCGCTGATGCCGCTCTTGGAGACCGTCTACATCGGCTCCGACCGCAACCTCGAGGACCTGCGGTTTCCGGTGCAGCTCGTGCTGCGGCCGAACCTCGACTTCCGCGGATTCGCCGGCACGATCGCCTCCGGGATCGTCCGCCGAGGCGACGAAGTGCTCTCGCTGCCGTCGCGGAAGAAGAGCCGGGTGAAGAGCATCGTGACGTTCGACGGGGAACTCGACGAGGCCTTCGCCCCCCAGTCGGTCACGCTCACGCTCGAGGACGAGATCGACTCCAGCCGCGGCGACATGCTCGTGCGGCCCGGCAACGTGCCGAAGGTCGATCACAAGTTCGATGCCATGCTCGTGTGGATGAACGAAGAGGCCCTCGTTCCCGGAAAGCAGTATCTCTTCAAGCAGACGAGCAAGGTGGTGCCCGGAGCCGTGAACACCCTCCGCTACCGGGTCGACATCAACACCCTCCACCGGCAGCCGGCGCCGACGCTCGCCCTCAACGAGATCGGCCGCTGCGGAATCACGCTCACGAGCCCGATCGCCTACGACGCCTACCGCAAGAACCGCGCCACCGGCGCCTTCATCATGATCGACCGGCTCACCAACGCCACGGTGGCCGCCGGCATGATCCTCGACCGGGAAGCCGACGACGAGTCGCAGGTGGATTGGGGCGGCGCCGAGACGGCGGCCGACCGGGCGAGCGGCGTGACCGCTGCCGAACGAGAGGCCCGCTTCGGCCAGAAGCCCGCCACGGTGCTGCTCACCGGCCTCACGGGCGCCGGCAAGACGACGATCGCTCGGGCGGTCGAACGCCGGCTCTTCGACGCCGGCCGTGCCGTGGTCGTGCTCGACGGCACGGCGATGCGGCAGGGGATCAGCAAGGATCTCGGCTTCTCGGTCCGCGAGCGGAACGAGAACCTGCGGCGGAGCGTGGAGGTGGCCCACCTCTTCAACGACGCCGGCGTGATCTGCCTGGCGGCCTTCGTGGCGCCCGACGACGAGGTGCGGCGGAAGGCCGCCGAGCGGATCGGCAGGGAGCGGTTTCTGGTCGTGCACCTCTCCGCGCCGGTGGAGGTCTGCCGCACGCGCGACACCGACGGCCACTATGCCCAGGCCGACGCGGGCGAGATCGCCAACTTCCCGGGCGTCTCCGCGACGTACGAGGCCCCGGCCGATCCCGACCTCGTGCTGCCGACCCACGAGTGGCCCGTCGCGAAGTGCGTCGACGCCGTGATCGCGCTGCTCGAGAGCCGCGGGATCATCTGACGCGTTGACCGCGTCGTGCGATGCATTCCCGGGGCTTGTGAGCGGCTCATCTCAGGGTGTCGCAAGCTTCACGCGGCAGAGGAGCGAGTCGGCCGTGATGAAGAGCGTGCGGCCGTCCTCGCCGAACGCACAGTTGGCCGTGGCCTGGCCCGTGAGCAGCGTGCCGAGGTGCGTGCCGTCGGGGGCGATCACGAGCACGCCGCCGGGACCCGTGGCGAACAGGTTTCCGCGGGCATCGACCTTCAGCCCATCGGGCATCCCGCGCCGGGTCTTCGCCAGGGACGAGGCGTCGAAGAACGTCCGTCCCTCGTCGAGCGTGCCGTCGTCGCGAACGGTGAACGCCCGCCAGATCGGCGCCTTCGGATCCGACTGGGCCACGTAGAGCGTCTGCTCGTCCGGGGAGAAGGCGATCCCGTTCGGCCGGGTCATCGTCCGGCAGAGGAGCGTGAGCCGGCCGTCATCGCCAAGGCGGTAGACGCCGCAGAAGTCGAGTTCGCGGCGCGGGTCGTCCCATTGCTTCGGCAGGCCGTAGGGCGGGTCGGTGAAGTAGATCGCCCCGGAGGAGTGGACCACCGCGTCGTTCGGACTGTTGAGCCGCTTGCCCTCGAAGGAGTCGGCGAGCGTCTTGCGGCCGCCGTGCCGCTCGAGCCGCGACACCCGGCGGTCGCCGTGCTCGCAGAGGATCAGCCGTCCTTCGCGGTCGAGCGCGAGTCCGTTCGAGCCGGGCTCGCGGCCGTAAGGGTCGGGTCCGCTGAACCCCGAGGGCTCGAGGAACACGTCCACGCCCTTGCCCGGTCGCCAGCGGTTGATCCGATTCCGAGGGATGTCTGAGAAGAGCAGGCAGGCGTCGCGGCCCTCGGCGTCCGGCAGCCAGACCGGCCCCTCCGACCAGTCGAAGCCCATGGCGAGCACCTCGATCGTGGCCGTGGCGGGCACGAGCTTGTCGAACCGCGGATCGAGCCGCTCGATCGACCCCACCGTCGGCACGACCTCCGCTCCTTCGGCCTCGACCGTGAACAGGATCGTGACGACCGCCATGCCCAGGCCGAAGAGCAGGATCAGCGCGAGGGCCACGCCCATGGCGCAGCCCGCGCGGGCATCGTCGCCGGCGAGCGCCGCGGTGCCGCCGGCATCCTCTCCGGCAGCCTGCTGGCGGTTGACCGACCCGTCGAGCGCGAGCAGCAGGCTCCGGGCCCAGCGGAAGAACCAGATCGGAAACGCGACCGCCGCCACGAGGCAGGCGATGAGCGCCGACGCGTGCGACCAGCCCAGCCCGAGCACGAGAAGGGCGTAGAGGGCGCCCGTGCCGATCACGGTCGCCCCGTAGTTGATGTAGATCGAGCCGAGATAGAACCCCTGCTCGCGCTTGAAGCTCGCTCCGCAGGCGGAGCAGGCGTCGTGCATGCGGAACAGCCCACGAAAGAGACTTCCCTCGCCGCACCGTGGGCAGCGAAGACGAAAGGCGCGGACGAGCGTGGGATTCATGGCCGCAAGTCTACCGGCACCAACGACGCCGAGTCGCGCGTGGGGCGAGGGGCTGCCCGTGCCCCGTCGCCGGACGTTCACTGCGGGCATCCTGCCCGCTGTTCACTCGATGCTGCTCTCGCTTCGCCATCCCGGCTTCGCTCGACCAGCAACGCCGGCTCCCGGGGCACGGGCAGCCCCTCGCAGCGTGCGGGCTCCGGACGGCCGCTACTTCACGAGCACCGCGTAGAACTCGATGCATCGCGACTCGTCGGCCACGGCCGGGTGGGTCCAGACGTGCGACCACGGGCAGACCTCCCGTTCGACGTGGTCGAGCATCTCCCTGAAGCTGTCGTGGGTCCAGACGTGGTAGTGGATCGCGTAGCTCTCGGCGAACTTCCGCTCCACCGCCCGCGCCCGGGCGAACTCGGGCACCGGCTGCGCGAGCGCGTAGAACTCTTCGTAGTGGGCGTAGTCGCGGGCCCGGTCGGGCGCACGGTGATCCTCGACGAGGTGCTCCAGCGGCGTGACCGGCCGATCGCGGTCGAACGTCCGCTCCTTGTCGGGCACGACGAGCACCAGCCGGCCGCCCGGCTTCAGCTTCCGCCACGCGGCGGCGATCGACCCGATCGGGTTCCGCGTGTGCTCGATCACGTGGCAGGCGACGAGGAAGTCGAGGCTCTCCTCCGCGACGTTCCCGATCGTGTCGAAGTCGGTGAGGATGTCGGGGATCACGAGGTCCTCGAGCCGCTGCCCGGGATAGGGCTCCGCCCGGAGCTGCTCGTAGGTGAGGCGGTCGCCGAAGACCACGCGGCACCGCGGCGGCACGGGAAACGGGCTCGCGCCGGCCCCGATCTCCAGGCCGAACCCATCGAGCGAGCAGGCGATGGCCTCGCGGACCCGCATCGCATCGCCCAGGCAGGCCGCGTCGAACTCGCCGGCCCGCGGGGCGGGTATGCCTCCGGCCGGGGCGTAGCTGGCGAGCAGCCGTTCGGAGACCGGCTGCACGTCGTGCGGCCAGCGAAACCCGAGTTCCTCCAGCCGCGCGGCCGAGACGATCGGATGCCGTCGGCCCCGGGCACAGAGGTAGACCTGCTCGCCGAACGCCGTGCCACGGGCCTGGAGGATGACGGCCTCGCGGCGGAGCCATTCGAGCATGGGCGCGGGGTCGAGTGCCATGACCGCGGACGGGCTGCTGCTGATGACGATCATGGGCTCGGTTTCGTGGTCAGGCGGCGCGCCGAGCCTGGGTTGTCGCGACGCCCCGCATGAACTCCCAGACGTCGGCGAAGGCGTTGTCCCAGTCGGAGTGGTTGCGGCGGATCGTCTCCCAGCCGGCCCGCCTGACCGGAAGCAGGTCGTCGTACCGCTCGACCGCCCACGCCAGGCGGTCGGCGATCGCCGGCGCGCTCGCCGGCGCGAGCAGGCAGTTCTCGCCGTCCCGCAGCAGCCAGTGGTTGGCGCGGTTGTCGTTGGAGACGAGCAGCCCGCCGCAGGCCATGAACTCGAACGGCAGATACGACGGGTGCCGGGTCATCATCATCACGAAGCCGATGTGGCAGGAGCGGTAGAGGTCGCCCGTGGCCCGGTAGTCGAGCAGGCCGAGGCTCTCGATCACGCCGTCGAGGCCGTAGTCGGCGGCGTTCCACGGGGCACCCGCGCAGAGGATCTGCACGCGGTCGCCCAGGCGGCCCTTGAGGTCCTTGAGGGCCGCGGCGGCCAGTTCGAAGCCGTTGCGGGAGTGACCGGGACGGCCGTAGAAGAAGATCCGCAGCGGGCCGCCCGCCGACCGGAGCGGATGGCCGTGGAACACGGTCGGGTCGATCTGCGGCGCGAAGTGCACGGCCCGGCCGCCGTGCTCCTCCTCGTAGAGCCTCCGCAGGGTCCGCGTGTTCGCGATGCCGTAGAAGCCGAAGTCGTAGGTCAACTCCGCCTGCGCCGACGTCGAGCCGGCGGGGTAGAAGAGCGGCTCCCAGTCCTGGATGAAGTAGAACTTCAGTCCGGTGTTCCGCACCTTCTGCAGCACGTAGGCCGTCGTCCAGAGCGTCGCGATCGAGTAGTCGGCCGGCGGGATCAGGCGGATCGCCTCGCTGCAGTCGAGCGGCAGCACGGTCGACTCCGCCAGCCCGGGGAACGCCCCCGCGATCTTCGCGTGGAGCGTTTCCTGGTCGCACCCGCCGCAGATCAGGAACCGCTGCCGCACGCCGTGCACCCGCTGGAGATAGTCGGCGCAGCGGAGGATCGTCATCACGCCGCCGTAGTACGGGTTGTCGAACGGCGGAAGGTACCAGTTGCAAAAGCCAGACCCCGCGCCACGGCCGACCCGTTCCGGATGCTGCTGCGGCTGGCGGAGGTCGTCGAGGGTCAGCGCGTTGATCTGGGCGAGCACCATCGCGTCGGCGGCGTAGGATCCCGGCCGCGGCCTGCCGTCGTTCGCCCCGAAGCCGCTGAACTTCGGGAGCCTGATCTTCGGCAGCAGTCGCCGCCGGCGCCGCGGCCCGGCCGCCCTGCCCCGGGCGGCGGGCGCGATGTCGAGGGCGAGCGGCACCACCGACGAGAACGACGGGTGGAAGTGCGGGTCGCGCCGGAGGCTGTCGTGAAACGGCGGCACCGCGGGCAGATCACCCTCGTGGAGCGTGATCCGGGCGTGCGGATCGACCATGCCCCGCCGCCCATCACGGCGGATCGTGCCGCAGAGATCGACGAACGTCGACTGCCAGTCGAGCCGCTCGTCGAAGCCCCCCGCCGCGACCCACGCGTCGGCGTTCACGGCGACGGCCCAGGGGGTTGCGGCCGAGCAGTTGCGGTACCAGAGCGGGCCGCCGAACCAGCCCCACTGCCGCAGCGGCGAGCCGCGGAACATCGGTGAGCCGACGCCCTGGGAGTCCACCACCAGGCCGGCCTCGACCACGGTGCCGGCTGCGTCGAGCACGAGGCCGCTGGCGAATCCGATCTCGGGATGGCAGGTCACCCACGCGGCGAGCTCCGAGAGCCCCCCCGCGGTCACCGACCGCACGCGGCCCGACACGAAGACGATGGCCCGGGTCGAGTCGAGCGACCTCCCGACGACCTGGTTCGCGAGCCGCGTTCGCGTCTCCACCGTGCCGGGGATGCACTCGATGCCGTCGAGCGGACCGATCGCAGCCACCACGTCCGACGTGGCGATGACCGTCACGGCCACGGCGCCCTCGGCCGCGCGGCACTCACGGGCGAGCTCGGCGACGGCCGTGGCCTCGGCGGCCGTGCCGTCGATCACCACGTGGATGCCGGCCGGCTCGGGGAGCCAGCGGACGTGGAAGCCGGAGTCGTCGTTGGGCACGATGCGGGCGGGCAGCCCGAGGCGGTCTGCATGGTCCTGCAGTGCGGTGAGCTGGCCGTCGAGCGCATAGGGCTTGGCGGCCAGTCCGGTGGACGTCGATGCGGCGTGGATCCGCCAGTGGTAGTGCACGCCGGGCACGCGGACGACCCGTCGCGACTTCTCGCACGAGCGGAGGAAGATGTCCCAGTCCTGGGCGCCGTCGGTGCTGCGGCGGAACCCGCCGATCTCCTCGACCACCCGCCGCCGGATCAGGTTGAAGTGCGTCAGGTAGTTGACCGACCAGAGGATCTCGGGGCTCCACTCGGGCTTGAACAGCGCGTTCTGCCGAAGCGTCGAGTCCTCGTCGATGCTGTCCTTGTCGGAGTAGAGGAAGTCGGCCTCGGGATCGGCCGCGATCGCCTCGGCCATCCGCTCCAGCGCGAAGGGGGTGAGCTCGTCGTCGTGGTCGAGCAGGGCGATGAACTCGCCGCGGGCCATGCCGAGAGCCTCGTTGGAGTTGGCCGAGATTCCACCGTTGGCCGCCAGGAACTCGACGCGAAACCGCGGGTCGCGGGCCGCCCACGACTCGAGCAGGCGGCGATTCTCCGCGTCGTCGGGGGCCGCGCAGGCCAGGCAGGCCTCCCAGTCTCCGAACGTCTGCGCGGCGAGCGACTCGAGCGTCCGGGCGAGGAACCGAGTCTTCACGCGGTAGACCGGAATGAGCACGCTGACGAGCGGCCGGTCGGGGGCGGAGTCGGGCACGCGGGCCGGACGCGCCGTCGCGGGGCGGTCGCGGGGCACCTCCTGCGACACGATCCAGGCGGCATATTCGGCCGGAGCGGCCGACATGCCGGCGACCACGGTGGAGGCGGGCGTCGGCTGGTTCACCAGCGCCTCGAGGCGGCGCATCCGCCGTCGCGACCGCGCCGCCCGGAGCCTCGTCTGGATCCTGGGCACGACCGTTCCCACGACGGGCATGCGGCCGGCCATTTCGGCGAGAGTCCTGCCAACCTTCATGGGACGATCGTTCTCGTGAGACACGTCGGTCGCCGGCAGGCTTGCCCGGCGGGAAGGGCGGGGTGATAGCGAACAACGCGGGGTGGGGCAATCCCGATCGGCGTTCGGTCGCCTGCCCCCACATTGGTGGTGGTCTTGAGCGATCGCCCCGCGTTCCCTATCACCCCGCCCTCGCGGCCCGCTTCCGACCCGCCGCGGCCGGATACTTCCATGACCTCACCCGTCCCCCTTCCGCCGCCGTCCGGTGCGGCCGATGGCCACCCGCTGGTCATCGGCGGCATGCATCGGTCCGGCACGTCGCTGCTCGCGTCGCTGTTTCACGGCGCGGGCGTGTCGGTCGGGCAGCGGCTGATGGGCAACGGCAAAGGCAACGACGCCGGGCACTTCGAGGATCTCGATTTCCACGATTTCCACGAGCGGGCGCTGATCGGCAACGGACTCTCGCCCGAGGGCTTCACCCCGACCGCCGAGCCCGACGTGCCGGAGCCACTGCGGGCCGCCGCCGCCACCCTCGTCGCCGACCGCCGCCTGCAGGGCGGCCTGTGGGGATGGAAGGATCCGCGGACGGTGCTGTTCCTCGAGTTCTGGGCGCAGCAGCTGCCCGAGGCGCGGTTCGTGTTCGTGTTCCGCAGCCCGTGGGAGGTGGTGGATTCCTTCTTCCGCCGCGGCGATCCGGCGTTCGCCTTCAATCCCCTGCTCGCCGCCCGCGTGTGGCTGCACTACAACCGCCTGATCCTCCGGTTCGTGTCGCGGTACCAGGACCGCTGCCTGATCCGCGAGACGCGGCAGATCGGCGCGCAGCCGAAGCAGGTGTTCGCGACCGTGCGGCACCGGCTGGGTGTGCCGGTCGGGGATCCACCGGAGCGGTTCCGCCCCGAGCTTCTGGGCACCGACTCCGACGGCCGACTGGCGAGACTGCTCTCGGCGTCGTGTCCGGAGGCGGTCGAGGTCTATCACCGCCTCTGCCACGAGGCGGGATCGCGGCCGCCTGCCCATGAGCCCTGCCAGCTCACGACCGCGGACCTCGCCGTGATCGAGTGGTCGCGGGCGGCGCGGCTCCAGCGTGAGAACGAGGAGGTCCGCCGGGAGTGGGTCGCGATCCGTGCGGCCGCCGATGCGGAACTCGCAGCCCTGAGGGTGCAGCTCGCCGCGGCCCAGTCGGCCACCGACACTCCGGTCGCGAAGGCGGCCTGAGCCGCGGCTCACCACGCATGTCATCCGGAGCATCGCCCATCACCGTGGCCGCGTCGAGCGTCAGGGTCGTCGTCGTGTGGGCAGTCTGCCTCGTCGCGCTCGCGGCCGGGACCGGCGCCGCCTTTCGCGGTGTCGATGCCTGGGCCCGCGGCGCGTTCGCGGAGCATCGCCGGCACGCGCCCTCCACCGTCTCCCGGATCGGCGAGGTCGTCGGTTCGCTGCCGCTGGCAAACGAAGTCGTCGTCCGTCAGGAGATCGACGTCGAACGGGACGGCCTCGCGGGCCTGCGGCTGCGGACGGTCACGTGGGGAGCCGATCCGAGTTCCTACGACTGCAACTGGTCGCTCGTCGAGGTTTCCGCCGACGGCCGCTCCCTGCGGACGGTGCGGAGCGGCACCTTCCCCACCGCCGCGGCGACCGACTGGGGATACGTTGATCTGCGGTTCGAGCCGATCGCGGGGAGCCTCGCCGCCCGCTATGCGCTGCGGATCACGATCGGGCCGGAGTCGCCGGTGAAGCCGCTTGGCCTGCCGCTTTTTCAACCTGTCGGGACCGCGGTCGAGGTCTCGGTCCGTCGGCGTCGCGGGGAGCCGCCGGCGATTCCCCGGCCGGCCACGCTCGACGTGCGGCTCGTCCACGCGGGAGAGGGAGCATGAGCATCGTCACGGTGCCCTCCGCCGCGCTTCGCGCCGACCTCGGGCGGGTGCTGGCCTCGCCGGCGTTCCAGTTCCTCGCGGCGACGGCGATCGGCACCGTGATCCTCTTCGCCCGGGCGCCGGCGGCCTACGTCTCGCCGCTGCTCTTCGCCGAAGACTGGCACTGGACGTCGATGGTCGCGTCCCGCGGCCTCGTGGACACGGCACTCCACGCCCGCGGTGACTACGCCATCCTCGGCAACGCCCTGCTCATCGGGCTCGGCATGGCCCTGGCCGAGGGGGTCGCCGGCGACGTGCTGGCGTTGCCGCGATGCCTGGCGATCGTCTCGTACGTGTTCTTCGCGGTGTCGTTCGCCCTGCCCGTGCTCCTGCTCCGGCGGCAGCTCGGCGGCGTCTTCTGCTGGGCGGCGTGGCTGCTCGCCTGCACGATGCCGCTGGGCATCGAGTCGTGGTCGGGCTTCGAGATCCTCGGCCGCGCGGTCAATGTCGGATTCGTGTTCCTCTTCATCGCCTTCGTGCTGCTCTGGCATCGTGCCAGCGCCGTGCGGACCTTCGCCGCCGCGCTTCCGGTCGACGTGGCCCTGCTCGTCTGCACGGCCACCAACCCGATGTGCATCCCGATGCTCGCCGCGGCGGCCTGGCCGGCGGCCCGCCGCTGGCTCGTCGACCGGGTGCCGGCGGCGACGCTCGCCCGCGAGGGGGCGTTCGTCAGCCTCTGCCTCCTCGCCGTCGCGTGCGTGGCGGTCAACGGTCTGCCGACCGCGAGCCGGCCGAACCACGAGGCCTCTCCGCCCGCTTCGTTCGCGGGAGCCGTGGAGATGGGGCTTGCCCGCGGCCTCCTCTACCCGATCGTGTGGCCGGTCTACCACGATCTCTCGACCTGGAGCACGCTCGCGGTGGCGGCGGCGGCCGTGGCCGTGGCATGGCGATGGGGGCAGCCGCGGCACCGCCCGCTCGTGCTCGGCGGCATCGCGACGGTCGCGATGGTGTCGGCCGTGCTGGTGCTGAAGCGGGGTGAGCTCGCGGCGTTCCTCGGGGGCTACACCTTCACGTCGCCCGACCGCTACTTCTACGCCCAGAACCTGGTCGCGATGCTCCTGGTCGTCGCCTTCGCCTCCGGGGTGGCGGAGCGGCTTCGCGGTTCGCCCCGCCTCGCGTGGCTGCCCGCCGCGGCACTCGTCTGCCTCGCCGCCGCGGCCGTCCTGCACGAGCCGCCGTGGCGGATCGCGGTCTCCCAGTTCTTCCTCGCCGACGACGGTGCCGTCGAGGCTTCGGCCCGTCGGGCATGCCTCGCAGGCAGGTTCGTCGATGCCCGGGGGCGTCCGGCCTCCGACGGCCCCTTCGTCGAAATCTCGGTCCCCCGCCTCGCCGACGCGCCGCTCCTCCTGCCCCGGGAGGCCGTGGAGCGGGCGCTCGCGTTCCGCGCCGAACGCCGGCAGTTCCTGGCCGCCGCCCCGGCCACGTCACGGTTCTGAGTCGCCCCCGCCCATGACCCACCCGCAGAGGACATCGCCGCGGATCGACGCTGCCGTCATCGGCGGCGGCTTCTACGGCTGCATGCTCGCCGTGCACCTCCGCTCGGCGGGCGCGAAGGTGACGCTCTTCGAGAAGCACGACGACATCCTCACGCGGGCGTCCCACACGAACCAGGCCCGCGTCCACAACGGCTACCACTATCCCAGGAGCCTGCTCACCGGCCTGCGGTCGCGGGTGAACCTCCCGCGGTTCGTCGCGGAGTTCCGCGACTGCGTCGATTCGTCGTTCGAGAAGATCTACGCGATCGCGGCACGGCACTCGCACGTCACCGCCCGCCACTTCGTCAACTTCTGCACCCGGATCGGTGCGCCGGTGCGACCCGTCGGCCCCCGCATCCGCGAGCTCTTCGATCCGCGGCTCGTGGAGGCGGTGTTCGCCGTCGAGGAATACGCCTTCGATGCGGTCCGGCTCCGCGAGGCCATGTGGGCGCGGCTGCGGGCGGCCGGCGTCGACGTGCGGCTCGCCGCCGACGTGCGGCGGCTGGCGGCCCACGATGCGGGCGGCCTGCGGCTGGAGTGCGCGGGCGTGCCGGGCGGGGAGTCGTGGGTGGCCGACCGCGTCTACAACTGCACCTACTCGCAGCTCAACGCCGTGCTCGCCCGCTCAGGCATCCCGCCGATCCCGCTGAAGCACGAGATCACCGAACTGGCGCTCGTGCGGATGCCGGAGAAGCTCGCGGGCGTCGGTGTGACGGTGATGTGCGGGCCGTTCTTCTCCTGCATGCCGTTTCCCTCCCGCGGCCTGCACTCGCTCAGTCACGTCCGCTACACGCCGCACACCAGCTGGCACGACTCCGGCGCCACGGTGCTCGACGCCCATCGCCTGCTCGCCGAGAGCCCCCGCCGGTCGCGGGTGGGGCTGATGGTCCGCGATGCCGCCCGCTACCTGCCGGCGATCGCCGGCTGCCGCCACGTGGAATCGCTCTTCGAGGTGAAGACGATCCTGCCCGCGAGCGAGCGGGATGACGGCCGCCCGATCCTGCTCGAGCACGATGTCGGCCTGCCGGGCCTGACCTGCGTGCTGGCGGCCAAGATCGACAACGTGTTCGACATGCTCGACGCGGTGCCTGTGCCCGCGGAGCGCACCGAAAGGAGGGCCGCATGACGGTCGCTTCGCACGCCTTCGTGTCGGTGGTCGCAGTCGTCACCGACGACGCCGACCGGCTGCCGGACTTCGTCGCGGAGACGCTCGCCGTGCTGGCGGCCACCTCCGCCGACCACGAGATCATCCTCGTCGACGACGGCTCCGGGCCGGCCACGGTGGCGGCGTGCGATCGCGTGCTCGCGGAGCACGAGTGCGTCCGGGTGATCCGGCTGTCGCGGCGGTTCGGTGCCGACATCGCCGTGACCGCGGGGCTCGACTCTGCGATCGGCGACCTCACGCTGACCATGGCGGTGGCCACCGATCCGCCGGCGCGGATCCCCGACTTCGTCGCGAAGGGAGACCGCGGCGCCGACATCGTGATCGGCTCGACCGGCCGTCGGGGCCGATCGTGGCTGAGGCGGACCGCCTGGAAGGCCTTTCATCGCGTCTTCCGGCGGATGACCGGATTCCGGCTCGTGCCCGGTGCGGCCACGATGCGGCTCTTCAGCCGGCGGGCCCTCAACGCGCTCACCAGGATCCGCCAGAAGACCGTGCACCTGCGGCTGCTCGGCTGCTCGGTCGGCTTCCGCACGGCGGTGGTGGAGTACGAGACGGTCGCCGCGCCGCGGCGGACGCCACTGGTGGCGACCACCGGCGAGGCGGTCTCGATGCTCGTCAGCCACTCGCCCGCGCCGCTGCGGCTGGTGAGCTACCTCGGCGGCGTCGCCAGCCTCCTCAACGTGGCCTGCATGGCGTGGGTGGTGGGGGTGAACGTCTGGAAGGACCGCGTCGTCGAGGGCTGGACCACGCTCTCGCTGCAGATCGCGGTGATGTTCTTCTTCCTGTTCACCACGCTGATCGTGATCGCGGAGTACCTGGCCCACGCCTTCGAGGAGGTGAAGGACTGCCCGCTCTACCACGTCGCCGAGGAGCGGATCAGCTCCACCGCGATGTCCGACGCCCGCAGACGGAACATCCGCATGATCTCCATCGACGACCCGGAGGACGAGGATGGCATCGCCCCCTTCCGCCGCGCCGGCTGACGTGGCCGCCCGGCAGGTTCCCGACCACGACGTGGTGCCGCTGGCCCCGCGCCGCTCGCGGTACGCCGTCTGCCTGTTCGTGATCAACGAGGCCGAGCGGCTCCACCGGCAGCTGGCGAAGATGCAGGCCGTCGAGCACGGGCTCGACGTCGTGCTGGCCGACGGCGGCAGCACCGACGGCTCGACCGACCCCGGCCGGCTCGCCGCCGCCGGCGTGCGGGCGCTGCTGGTGAAGCGCGGCCCCGGTCGGCTCAGTGCGCAGATGCGGATGGGGCTCGCCTGGTGCCTCGGCGAGGGCTACGAAGGCGTCGTGGTCATGGACGGCAACGACAAGGACGACCCGGCGGCGCTGCCGCGGTTTCTGGAGCAGCTCGATGCGGGCCACGACCACGTGCAGGGATCGCGGTACGTGCCGGGCGGGCGTGCGATCAACACGCCGCTCTCGAGGCACCTCGCGGTGACGCTGCTCCACGCGCCGGCGGTGAGCCTGGCCGCGGGACGTCGCTACACCGACACCACCAACGGCTTCCGCGGCTATTCGCGGCGGCTGCTCGAGGATCCGCGGGTGGCGCCGTTTCGCGAGGTGTTCACGGGCTACGAGCTCCACTACTACCTCGCGATCCGCGCGGCCCGCCTCGGATTCCGGGTGACCGAGATTCCGGTGACGAGGGCCTATCCCGCCCACGGCGCCGTGCCCACGAAGATCCGTGGGTTCAGCGGCAACACGCTGATCCTGAAGACGCTCGCCCGAGCCTGCCTGGGGGCCTTCGATCCCCCGCCGGCGCGGGCGGCATGACCGGCGGGTGATGAACCATGACCACCTGGAGGAACGATCGATGAACGACGCACTGATCGGCGGCACGGGCCTCGTGGGGGGCACGCTCCTGGCCCGTCGGCGGTTCGCCGCCGTCTACCGCTCGACCACGATCGAAGGCATCGCGGGGCGGACGTTCGACCGGATCTACTGTGCCGGCGCCCCGGCGGAGAAATGGAAGGCGAATCGCGATCCCGATGCCGACCGGGCCAACCTGCAGCGGCTCGTCGATGCGGTGTCGCGGGCCAAGGCCCGGAAGGTCGTGCTGATCTCGACGGTCGACGTGTTCGGCGACCCGCAGCGGGTGACCGAGCACGACCAGCCGACGGCCGCGACGCCCTACGGCGAGCATCGCCGCGAACTCGAGCGGGCCCTGGCCTCGCGGTTCGACACGATGATCGTCCGCCTGCCGGCCCTCTTCGGGGCCGGGCTCAAGAAGAACGCGGTCTACGATCTCCTCCACGGCAACCAGACCGAGAAGATCGACTCCCGCGGCAGTTTCCAGTTCTACGATCTCACCAGGCTCTCCCGTGATCTCGACGCCGTGGAGGGGGCCTGCCTGCGGCTCGTCCACCTGGTGACGGAGCCGGTCACGATCGGCCGGATCGCCCGGGAGGCCTTCGGGATGGAGTTCCGGAACGTGCTCCCCGGCGCTCCGATGGCCTACGACGTCCGCACGGAGCATGCCGCCGCGTTCGGCCGTGGCGGCCCCTACGTGGCCTCGGCCGACGAGGTGCTCGCGGGCCTGCGGGAGTTCGTGGCCGCGGAGCGGCAGGTGCGGCGATGCGCCTAGCGGTGTCGAACATCGCCTGGCCGGCCGAGGCCGACGCGGAGGCTGCCGCGCTGCTCGTCGCCCACGGTGCGAGCGGCGTCGAGGTGGCACCCGCGCGGGTCTGCGAGCGGCCCTGGGCGCCGCCGGCCGGTCGCGTCGCGGCCTACCGCCGCTTCTGGGAGGATCGCGGCCTGCCGATCGTGGCGATGCAGGCGCTGCTCTTCGGCCGCGCGGATCTCGTCGTCTTCGCCGATGCCGCCACGCGGCGACGGCTCACCGACCACCTCGCCGCGATCATCGACCTCGCTGCCGCGCTCGGTGCCACGCGGCTCGTGTTCGGCTCGCCGAAGAACCGCGCCCGAGGCCCCCTCGGCGCGGCGCAGGCCGAGGCGATCGCGATTCCCTTCTTCCGCGAACTCGGCCGGCGGGCGGCCGACCGCGGCGTGTGGCTCCTGATCGAGCCGAACCCGCCGGCCTACGGCTGCGATTTCCTCGTCGACTCGCGGCAGGTGATCGAGTTCGTGGACCGCGTGGGGCAGGACGGCCTCGGCGTGCATCTCGACAGCGGTGCGCTGGCGCTCGGCCACGAGTCGCCGACGGAGATCGTCGCCGCCGCCGGCCCGCGGTGGCGGCATGTCCACGCAAGCGAGCCGGGCCTGGCGGCGGTGGGCAGCGGCGGCGTCGATCACGCCGCGATGGCGGCCGCCCTCCGCGGCGTCGCCTACGAGGGCTTCGTGTCATTGGAGATGACGCAGGGTCCGGCGGGCACGTCGTGGCGGGACCGGCTCGACTCGGCGCTCACCGTGGCCCGCGGGGCGTATCTCGGCAGCGGCGCCGTGCGGGCGGCCTGACGCCGATCATCCCTCGGCGTCGGTCGCCCGCGTGGCACCGCAGCCGGACGTCCGCCGTGGTCGGGCGACCGCCGGCCGCGCGAGCCTCCAGGCGGACAAGTCCCGGCCGGTCCGCTGCTCGATGGTGTCGATGTCGGCAGCGTAGAGCTCGAGGAGCGGCGGCAGGAGCGACGGCCGCAGCGGCGGCGGCGGCGTGTCGAAGGAGCCGGCGCCGAGATGCGGCACGACGACTTCGGCGAGTTCGCTCGCCGGCAGGGCGGAGAACTCGGCAGGGTCGATGCCGAGATGGGCCGCGAGGTCCTCGAGCACCTCCGCCGGTCGCGAGGCGATGTCGTCCTGAAAGAGGATGAGAAGCTGCTCCTGCGGGAAGACGGAGCCCCAGCGGTCGAGGCAGCCCACGTAGTCGCCCCGGGCCCGCGACGCGGCCGAACGAAAATGATCGAGGAACCAGTGGTCGCTCGCCTCGTCGACGAGCATCTGCGACCGCGCGAGGCCCATCAGCGCCGCCGACCACGCACGCTCCACCGGATTTCGGAGGCTGATGAACAGGCGGATGGCCGGGCAGTGTCGGTGGATCGCGTGGATCTTCTCGGGCGGCAGCGTGGCGTAGGCGGGCGTGATTTCGCCGGAGCGGATCGGCCGGCCGGACCGCGACCGCCTCGATGGCGGCTGGAGGAGCCGCACCCACTCGTCGGCATCACGGTCGCCCGGACCGTCCCAGTAGTGCGATTCCTTGCCCCGCGGAAACGCCACCTGCGGATGCCTGGCCAACTGATGATAGAGCCAGGTGGTGCCCCCCTTCTGCACGCCGATGCCGAGAAAGTCGACGGTCGGCGTGGCGGCGTGCTCGGCGGACATGCGGGCAATCCTAGCGGCCGCGTTTCCGCCTCGCCAAACGTCCGCGAAACCGCCGATGCGTCGGCGGTGGGTACGGGCGTAGAATCGCGCAGTCCCTCAGGAGGTCATGCCATGCTTCGCTCCCTCGTGTTCGTCGGCGTCGCGATCGTGTCGCTCATCGACCGCCCGCTCGCCGCGGAGCCCGCGACCGTGGCCCCGGCCGACGCCGCGACGCTCGTGGGCACGTGGCGGGCGGTGAGCATCGAGGCCGACGGCAATGCCTCGAGCACCGACGACGCGGCGAAGATCACCGTCGTCAATGCGACCGACGGGGGCTGGACCGTGCTCGCCGACGGGAAACTCGTCGCCCGGGGCACGAATGAACTCAAGCCGTGGAGCGTGCCGAAGGCGATCGACTTCGTGGTTCTCGAGGATGCGGAGGGGCCGGTCACGGAGCGACGGCACCAGGGCATCTACGAGCTCGAAAAGACCACTCGCCGCCTCTGCTTCGCGCCTCCGGGCGGCGAACGGCCCGCTTCTTTTTCGGCGCCCCGGGGCAGCGGCCTGGTGCTCGTGACGTTCGAGCGGATCGCCGACTGACCATGGGTCCGCGATCACGGGTCGATGGGTTTCCCCGGGCCGGGTCGACGACACCCCTCTCCTCCGCTTCGATGTCGACAAGACCGAGTTGCCTGCGAGGTTCGAGCTCGATGACGTCCGCGTGTGCCCGCGGCCCGAATCATTCCTTTCGAAAGGAGGGTCTGTGATGACCAGTGTCGTTCGTCGTCTGTGCGGTGCGGCCGTCATGGCCGTCGTCCTCGTGACCATGCAGGTCGCCCATGCCGCCGACGCCCAGACCAAGCTGCCGCTGGCACCCTCGGGCACGAAGTTCGAGTTCGAGGTGATCGAGAGCCACGACGCCACCTACCTCGGCGACACGCCGGGCCACATGGGCCGCGACGGCGGCCTGAGGTTTCGGCCCAACGTGGCGCTTGGCGACGGGGTCTATCGCAGCGTGGGCGACAAGGCGGTGCGGATCGGCTCGATCACCCGCGTGGTCTGGGACCGCGTGAGCGGCGGCCTCACGGTGGAGTTCGACCCGGCGCCGCTGGTGCGGGTCGCGGTCGGGGAAGAGGTCTGGATCGACCTCAACCCGGCCCCGGCAGCGAGCGAGTCGCGCTGACGGCCGCCCTCACGGCGAGGCCGGGGCACTCCGGTCCTGCTCGACACCGGGGCGGCGCTTCGGGGCGGAGTTGCTGAAGCCGCCGGAGGTCTCGTCGATGCCGAAGGCAAACGTGCCCGAAAGACGGCTCCCCGGTTCGAGACCCCGGTCGCCGAGCGACACCGTGCCCCCCACGATCCGCATCGGCCCCGACCCGAAGAAGCCCGTGCCCTCCGTGAGTATGCCACCGGCCGCGAAGCCGCCGGTCGACTCGCGGACGAGCCGGCGGTCGAGCATGAACGTGAGCGTGAGCGGCTTGCCGTCGGCCCGCGTGCCCGACACGGTCACTCCCAGCGGTGCGTCGGTCGCGGTATCGGGCCGGCTCCACGGGCCCGGCATCGGCAGGGGATAGGCCGACACGCTGGCCGGCGCATAAGCGACCGGTCCATCGGCGAGCGTGAGGGCGCACGCGATCTCGCCGGCAGGAGCCTCGTCGTCGGCCTGTGCCCGCTGCACGGTGGCGAACGTGCCGCTCACGCTCCCCACCCGCTTCGTCGTCATCGGCTTTCGGAACGTGCCCGGCAGTTCCGGCGGCCATGAGTCGAGCGATTTTTCGATCTCACCCCGTCGGCGGCGGATGAAGTCGCGAACCGCGTCGAGCGACTTCGCCGCGGCCGACTGACCCTCCGCAAGGTGCGGCGCGAGGAGGGCACCGAGCCGATCGACCTCGGCGAGCAGCTCGTCCTCCTTCCAGCAGGTGTCGAGGATCTCCCGTAGCCTGCGGCGATAGCGGTCGATCATGCCCGGCGCGAAAGCGAGCCGGTTGGCGAGGGCTCCCTGGGCGTAGATCGCCGGCGCCGGCCCGCGGCCGAGCGCCGGCAGCATCACGGGCACCGCCGAGAAGGCCGAGTCGGCGCCCCAGGGAATGAACGTGATCCGACCGCTGCCCGTGGGCACATGCACGAAGTAGTTGTTTTGGTTGGAACTGTAGCCGTCCCACATTCCGATCAGGGCCTCGACGGCCATGAACGACAGGAACTCCTCGACGTCGACGATCGCCTCGACGCGGGCGAGGTCGAGCGGGCCCTCGGCCGCGAGCAGGCCGGCGAGCTCCTCGAGCCGTGGCCGCAGCCGGTCGTGGGTTTCGATCTCCATCTTGGCAAGCGAATCGGGCACGAGATCGGCCACCGTGCCCTCGTAGAGCCCGCCCTCGTCGGAGCCGTACGACCGTGCGAGGAACGGCTTCTTGATCGACTCGACGTTGGAGTAGACGCCGAGCGGTTCGCCATTGACGGTGACGGCGGCGAAGCCGACCCGCGGCGCCGGCACGCCCGCCTCGCGAAACGTGCGGTAGGCGAGGAACTGCGCCGCGCACGAGGCGTCCTGCTTGTTGTTGTTGAGCGTCAGCCGACCGAGCCCCTCGACCGGATCCTGGGGCACGAACCGGTTGAAGTCGACGATCAGCGACGGCCGCGCCGAGTCGACCGACCCAAAAAACCCCTTCTTGCGGATGCCGGCGTCGACGACCGTGGTGCCGTCGATGGTCGCCCGTCCGCGGTGCCAGGTGAACTTTTTTGGGGGGCCGGAGGCGAAGATCCCGGCGGGGCCGCGGGTCTCGCGACGGAGTGCCTCCCAGTCGTCCGCCGGCAGCACGATCTCGACCGGCACCACGCGGGAGCCGTCGAGCAGCGCGTCGGCGTCGAGGGCATGCGCGGATCCTGCGATCACGATGGCAAGAACCGCCACGGCGACGCCGGCGAGGTGAAGGGGCATGGCTGTTCCGTCGAGCATCGACGACCGAGGATCCCGGGCCGTGCAGTATGCTCTGCCTTCGAGCCGCGAAACAGTCTGCGGCCCCGGGCGTTGAAGAGAGTCATGAAACGATCGGTGCATCGTTTGCTCGCGGCGGCGGTCGTTCTTGCCGGTGGCGGCCGCGGTCATGCGGAGGCGCCCCCCGGCTTCGTCCGCAACGTGCCCGAGGGTGTCTACCGGGTCACGGTCGACTTCGGCGGTGACGAGGCCGCGAGCGTGACCACGTGCAAGGGTGAGGCCCGGCGGCTCTTCGTGCTTGGCCAGCGGGTGCCGAAGGGGGGCACCGTCACGAGGACGTTCCTCGTCGACATGCACCGCCCGGAGTTTCCCGGGGGCCGCGTGTCGCTCAAGTCGCGGGAGATGGGATCGGCGAACTGGGATGAGCGGCTGACGCTCGAGTTTCTTGGCGACTCGTTGGCCGTCCGGAACGTCTCGATCGAACCGCTCGCCGCCGACGCGGCCGCGACGCGGATCTTCCTGGCCGGCGACTCCACCGTGACCGACCAGTCTCGCGAGCCGTACGCGGGCTGGGGGCAGATGCTGCCGCTCTTTTTCGGCCCCGAGGCCGTCGTCGCGAATCACGCGGAGTCGGGCCTGGCGCTGGCGTCGTTTCGCGGCGGTCGGCGGCTCGACAAGATTCTTGCGCAGCTGCGGCCGGGCGACTTCGTGCTGATCCAGTTCGGCCACAACGACCAGAAGGCGAAGGGGGACGACGCCGGAGCGTTTGCGGGCTACACGGCGCTACTCCATGAGTTCGTCGACCGGATCCGCGACCGCGAAGGAAAACCGGTGCTCGTGACGTCGGTCGCCAGGCGGCGGTTCGACGACGCAGGAAAAGTGGTGGAGTCGCTCGGCGACTTTCCCGAGGCGGTCCGTCGCGCGGCGAGGGAAAAGGATGTGCCGCTGGTCGATCTCAACGCGATGTCGAAGCGGCTCTACCAGGCCCTCGGCGCGGAGGGGAGCAAGGCCGTGTTTCTTCATGTGCCGGCCAAGACGTATCCCGGTCAGGACGAGCCGATCCGCGACGATACCCATTTCAGCAACTACGGCGGCTACGAGATCGCCCGCTGCGTGGTGGAGGGGATCCGCACCGGTGTGCCCGATCTCGCCGCGCTGCTCGCCGCCGACGTAACACCCTTCGATCCCGAGCATCC
>CAIKWU010000180.1 GCA_903831155.1 uncultured Planctomycetaceae bacterium
CGCGAAGGCCGTCTTGAACTTCCGGGGCAGGTAGGTGGGGCCGTAGATCGGCTCCACGTCCTTGTCGGCCGAGGTGCCCCCGGCAAGCGTCTTCTCGCCCGTCTCGGGGTCGGTCAGCCAGATCTCGTAGTAGGCCCGTGTCCGCGGGGCGAGGTGCTTGGCCAGTTCGTCCACCTTGGCCTGCATCTCGTCGCGGACCGGGTTGCCGTGGATCGGGGCCGGGCAGCACATGATGTTGCGCTCGACGTCACCGCAGGCGGCGAGCGTGGACATCTGGATGTCGTGGATCCGGCGCATGAAGGGCTTGAGGTCCCCCTTCACCACCCCGTGATGCTGGATCGCCTGCCGCGTGGTGAGGCGGATCGTGCCGTTACCCACCTCGTCGCCCAGATCGATGGCCGAGAGCAACTGGGCTGCGGTGAGCTTTCCGCCCGGCACGCAGGTGCGGATCATGAACGAGACCTGCCGCTCGCTCTTCTTGCCGTCGGCCGACTTCTTCCGGGTCTCGCGGTCGTCCTGCTGGTAGGTGCCGTGGTTCTTGAGGAGCTGGATCGAGCCCTTGCCGAATCCGGCGGCGCCGTCGGTGAGCTCCTTGGCGATGTCACCTGCGAGATAGTTGCTTGCGGACTTGGTCACCTCGACGGCGGACGGCTTTGCGGCGGCGGGGGTGTCGGCGGTTTCGGCGGAGGGCTCGGCGGTGGCCATGGTGCTGTCCGGGTTGACGGAGAGGATTGGTCAGGACAATCGACCTGGGAAAAGAATAGGCAATCGGCCCATCCGGTGCGATATCGCCGCGGATTGGCAATAATGCGTCGATTTTGAGAAGTCGAGAAGGAGCGTCAGCGATGGGGCACGCGTTGTTCTTTCTGTTCGCCGTCGTGGCCGGTCTGCTCTGGACGGCCGCCTGCACGGCGGCGGCGGCCCGGGTGAAAGCGAGTTCGCCCAAGGCCCTGCTCGCGGCGGTCGGTGCCGGCCTTCCCGTGGTCGCCGTCCTGCCCGTCGTGGCCGCGACCTGGTGGCTCGCGTTCGGCATCCGGATGCAGCCGAGCTGGTTTCCGCAGGCGATCACGACGCTCCTGTCGCTCCTGATCGGTGGCGCCTGGATCGTGCGATCCGGCCTCGTGCCGCGGGACGGCCACGAACCGCCGGCGGCCCGCTGGCCGCTCATCGGCCTCGCCGCGCTCGGCGCGATCGCGGTGGCCGTGACCTTCGGGATCCTCCTGATCCTCGACAACGCGGTCGTCGCCCAGGCTCCCTACCTGCGGCTCGAGGCCGCGAACCTGATGGAGGCGAATCTGCCGCCGATCGTGGTCGATGGCGAGAATGCAGCCCCGCTGCATCTTCAGGCCGGCGCCGCGATCGCGGCCGACCAGGCGTTCGATGCGGAGGATTCGCCCCTCCATCAGGAAGGCGACGTGATGCGGGAGGAGGTCGCGGTCTTGCTCGCTCGCCATGCGGCAACGCTGGACCTCGTTCGCCGTGCCGCCGATCGCGACACCTGCCGGTTCACCCGCGACTGGACCCGACCGTCGATCGACATGCTCCTGCAGGAGATCCAGGGCATGCGGAGCGAGGGCAGGCTGCTGGTCCTCGCCGCGCGGCGGGCCGCGGCCGAGGGGCGGCACGCCGACGCCCTGGCCGACATCGTCCGGATCCAGCGACTCGGCCGCCACGCGGCTTCGGAGCCGATCCTGGTGTCGTATCTCGTGGGCGTCGCCCTCGATCGCCTCGCGCTGGCCGAGCTCACCGACCTGCTGCCACGGCTCGGGGCGGACGACGCCCCCCTGCTCGAGTCGCCGGAGGCCCGTGACCTCGTGGGCCGGCCGCTCGACCTGGTGCCGGCGCTTTACGGGGAGGAGGCCTTTGGGCTCGCGACCTTCGCGGGGTTCGCCGATGGACGGATGGCGATGAGCGAGGTGATCGGGTCGGATCAGGCGGACGAGGTGCCGATGATCAACGACTTCGGCCCGATCTTCCGGACCTTTTTCCTGTCCGCCGACATCGCCGGCTACCGGCGGCTGATGCACGACTATCAGCAACTGGCGGCGCGTCGGCACGATCCCGGCACCGAGCCTGCGACCAGCAAGCAGGCTGAAGCCCTGGAGAAGAAGCTGCTGGCGAAGCCCCTGGGCATCCTCTCGCGGCTGTTGGTTCCGGCCCTGCGGTCGGTGCTGCAGGCCAGGGCCCGCGACGAGGCAACGCGGCGGGCGGCTGCAACGCTCGTTGCGGCGACGAAGCAGCGGCTGGCGACCGGCAGACTGCCGCTCGAGCCGGCGGCGTTCGAGGGCA
>CAIKWU010000181.1 GCA_903831155.1 uncultured Planctomycetaceae bacterium
AGTCGGTGGCGGGCAGCCGCAGGACCGCGGCTCAGAAGGCCCGCTGCCGCGACTGCCGCGTGACGGGAACGCGGCACCTCGAGCAGGGCATCCGGCAGGCCGCGTCGAAGCCGGGCGTGCTGGTGTCGGCCTCGGCCGTCGGATACTACGGCGACCGCGGCGAGGAGGAACTCACCGAATCGGCGCCTCCCGCCCGCGACTTCCTGGCCGACGTCTGCGTGGCGTGGGAGAAGGAGGCGCTGGCGGCGGAGGACCTCGGCGTGCGGGTCGTGACCGAACGGACCGGCATCGTGCTCGGGCATGGCGGCGCCCTCGCCAAGATGCTCACCCCCTTCAAGCTCGGTGCCGGCGGGCCGCTCGGCAACGGCCGGCAGTGGATGCCGTGGATCCACGTCGACGACCTCGCGAGGCTCTACGTGCACGCCGCGGAGCGGGCGTCGATCCGCGGGGCAATGAACGCCGTGGCCCCGAATCCGGTTCGCAACACCGAGTTCACCAAGGCGCTCGGTCGCCAGCTGCGGCGGCCGGCCTTCATGCCCGCCCCCTACATCGGCCTGCGGATCGTGTTTGGCGAGTTCGCCCAGGTGCTGTTCGCCTCACAGCGGGTGATCCCCAAGGTGGCGATCGACACCGGCTTCACGTTTGAGTATCCGGAGATCGCCGGAGCCTTGAAGGAAATCCTCGCCCCGGCCGCCGCCTGACGCATCGCTTCTGGGACGTTGTCTCGTGCGTGGTGCGCCCGCGGCCTCACGGCCGGTCGGCTTGCGGGAGCCCGCACTCAGCGAGCGGTTTCCCATGCCCCGAGAGCCGGCGTTGCTGGCCGAGCGAAGCCAGGATGGCGAAGCGAGGGCAGCATCGAGTGAGCGAAGGGCAGGATGCCCGCAGCAAACGTCCGGCGATGGGGCGTGGGCAACCCCGAGCCGCCGCGCGCCCCAGAATCATCGCCTACCGCGTGGCGGCCCGGTGCAGTCGGTCGCGGACGGCCCGCCAGGTCTCGGTATCGGGCGGCTCGTCGACCACGATGCAGTCGAGCTGCCGCTGGTCAAGCGCGTGCAGCGTGGCATAGAGCCTCGTGGCGAAGCTCTCGGGGTCGGCCGGCATCGGCACGATCAGCAGATCGCGTGAGGCGGCGAGGCGGCGAACGTCCGGGTCATCGGTTCTCGAGGTGAGCCAGCCGACTCTCCGCCCCTCACCGACAAGTGCTGCAACGCGGTCGCTCGCGTCGGCTCGCATCTCGAGCGGCGTCTTCGGCGCGTAGTGCCGGGCCTGCTGCCCCGGAGAACGCAACGGTCCTTCCGCCTCTGTGGCCTCGGGCCACGCCACCGGTCCTCCGACCGCTCGCTCGAGTTCGGCTCTCGAAAGCGGCCCCGGCCGGAGGATCCGCGGGGGCGACGTGGTGCAATCGATCACGGTCGACTCGATCCCCTTGGCACACGGTCCGCCATCAAGGATCAGGTCGATCCGGTTGCCGAGGCTCTCGAGCACGTGATGAGCCGTCGTCGGCGAGACAGCCTCCGAACGGTTGGCACTCGGGGCGGCGAGCGGAAGGCCCGAATCGGCGATCAGCCGCCGCGCGAGCGGATGGGCTGGGCAGCGGAGCGCCACGGTCGCACCGCCCGCCGTGACGATGTCGGGGATCCGCGGGCCGCGGGGCACGACCACCGTGACCGGCCCAGGCCAGAACCGCGTGGCGATCGCCTCCGCCGCTGCGGGCCACTGCCCCGCCAGCGACATGGCCATCGCAACATCAGCCACGTGCACGATGATCGGGTTCGTGGAGGGCCGTCCCTTGGCGCGAAAGATGCCGGCGACCGCCTCCGCATCGAGGGCGTCGGCTGCGAGGCCGTAGACCGTTTCGGTCGGGATCGCCACGAGACCGCCCCGCTTCAGAATCTCCACCGCCCGGTCGATCGCCTCGGCGGCGGGGGGCGATGGATCGACCGCATCGGCGGACCAGGGGGCGCGAAGGATCGGGGGGAGCGGGCGAGCCATGACGGTACCTTGCAACGCGTCGGCGCCACGAGCAAGATGGCCTCTTCCATCCGCCGCGAGGAACCTCCTTTCGTGCCCTCATCCGCATCCCCCGTCGTCGGCATCGCGATGGGCAGCCGCTCCGACTGGCCGACGCTCGAGCGGGCCGCCGCGATCCTCGCCGAGTTTGGCGTGCCCCACGTCGCCGAGATCGTGTCGGCCCACCGCACCCCCGGCAAACTCGCCGAGTTCGCGGCTTCGGCCGCCGGCCGGGGGCTGAAGGTGATCATCGCCGGGGCCGGCGGCGCGGCCCACCTCCCGGGCATGCTGGCGGCCCAGACGCACCTTCCGGTGCTCGGAGTGCCGGTCGAGTCGTCGATGCTCCGCGGGGTCGACTCGCTGCTCTCGATCGTGCAGATGCCGGCCGGTGTGCCGGTGGGCACCCTCGCGATCGGGCCGGCCGGAGCGGCCAACGCCGCGCTGCTGGCGATCGCCATCCTGGCCCTCGACGATGCCGCGCTTCGCGACAAACTCCTCGCCTGGCGGGCGGCCCAGACGGCCCGCGTGGCGGGGGAGTCGCTCGACGGCGGCGCGGCGACGCCGGCGGAGCGGTAATCGTGGCCGACGCGACTGACCCGATCCTTCCAGGCGGCACGCTCGGCATCCTCGGCGGCGGCCAGCTCGGCTCCATGTTCGCGGCCGCGGCGAAGCGGATGGGCTACCGCGTCGAGGCGATCTCCGACGTGGCCGACTGCCCGGCGGCGATCCACTGCGACCGGCTCCGTGTCGGTTCGTTCAGCGACGAGGCCCTGCTCGCCCGCTTCGCCGCCGACTGCGATGCCGTGACGTTCGAGTTCGAGAACATCCCCGCTGAGGCCGGCCGGGCGCTCGCTGGCAGGGTGCCGGTGCGGCCCGATCCGGAGGTGCTGTTCACCACGCAGGACCGGGCCCGCGAGAAGACGTTTCTGACCCGGCACGGATTTGCCTGTGCGCCCTACCGAATCGTCGGCTCGCAGGACGAACTCCGTCGAGCCGTGGCGGAGATCGGCCTGCCGGCGGTGCTCAAGACGGCCGCGTTCGGCTACGACGGCAAGGGGCAGCGAAAGCTGCTCGCCACGGTCGACGTCGATGCCGCCTGGGAGGCGCTCGGCGCAGGGCCGCACGGCCCCCGGCAACTCGTGCTCGAAGGCTTCGTCGATTTCGACTGCGAGATCTCGGTGGTGGCAGCCCGTGGCGTCGACGGCTCACTCGCGTCGTTCCCGCCGTCGCGAAACGCCCACGCCAATCACATCCTCGACGTGTCGAGCGTGCCCGCCGGCCTGCCGCAGCGAGTGCTCGACGACGCCGTCGCCATGGCCGGACGGATCCTCGAGGCGCTCGGCGTCGTGGGCGTGGCCTGCGTGGAGTTTTTCGTGACGAAGGACGGCCGCGTGCTCGTCAACGAGATCGCCCCCCGCACGCACAACTCCGGCCACCTCACGATCGAGGCCTGCGAGACCAGCCAGT
This sequence comes from uncultured Planctomycetaceae bacterium, assembly GCA_903831155.1. Classification (GTDB taxonomy): domain Bacteria; phylum Planctomycetota; class Planctomycetia; order Pirellulales; family UBA1268; genus QWPN01. Next base: position 3,478 of record CAIKWU010000181.1, read on the forward strand.
TCGAGCAGCAGGTCCGCGCCGTGTGCGGGCTGCCGCTGGGATCGACACGGCTGCGGTCGCCGGCCGCGATGGCGAACCTCCTCGGCGACTGCTGGACGCACGCCGACGACGGCTCCTGCCGCGATCCCGACTGGGCCGCGGCGCTTGCCGTGCCGGGCGTCTGGCTCCACCTCTACGGCAAGCGGGAGGCCCGCCCCGGTCGCAAGATGGGGCACCTGACGGCGCTCGCCCCCACGGTCGAGGAGGCGATCGAGAAGGTCGTCCGCGCCCGCCGCCTCGCCTGCCGCGGCTGAGCCGCCGGTTCGCACCGACCGTTCATCGCGTCTCCGTCACGTACCGCGAAAGCGAGATCGACTCGACGCCCGGAAACCGCGTGAAATCGTGGTCGTCGGTCAGGATCGATCGCACGCCATGTTCCAGGCAGACCGCAGCGATCTGTGCGTCGAAGACGTGGTTGCCCGTCACGCCTGAGGCACGCACCAGTTCCGCCAGGATGGCGACATAGCCGTCACCCGGAGACAGCAGTCTCACCGAAGGGCTCGCCAGCAAGGACTCGATCGACGCGATGGCCTCGGCGACCGGAGTTGGCGGGTCGAAGACCCGATGGTGCGACACCACCCGCAGGAACTCTCCCACGCAGAAGACCGGCAGCGCCCAGGCGACACGACCCTCGGCCAGGCCGCGAATTACCGACAGTGCCCGCTCATGCTGAGGCATGCCGCGCCGGTCGGCATAGACAAGAATGTTCGTGTCGACGGCGATCACGAGCCGGATTCCATCGCCTCGTAGAGCCGGTCACGGTCGGCCACATCCAAGCCTGAGCGAGTCTGGCCAGCATGGGTCGCCCAAGCCAGCTGGTAGGCATCACCCCCCGAAGGCCTTCGCGCAAGCGCCGCCGCGAGGGCGTGCTCCACGAATGCCGTGAGGGTCGTCCCCTTTTCGGCCGCCCGACGCTTCGCAGCCGCCAGTAGCCGATCCTCGATGTCCAGGGTCGTTCTCATGCATAAATGTGTATTCGCTCGGCAGAGATCTGTCAAACCTGGGGGGCCTTCTGAAAAATCAACGGTTTCCATTGGTTCAGGCGTGAGCTGGCCGTCGCGGCTGAGGGCCGAATCACTGCGGGACCAGCGGGCGGCCGCGCCAGGAGGTCTTGAGCCCGAGCTGCCGACGGACGAGGGCAATCCACTGGATCGCGAGGAACACGGCGACGGCGATCGGATGCACCACACCGCTCGTGAGGCTCTGCCGAAACCACACCGCGTCGACGAGCCTCGGCAGCCAGGCGAGTGCCGCCGCGATGCAGGCCACGGGAATCGCCCACCACGGCCAGCCCCGCCAGCCGCCGGCGAGCCCCCAGGCCACGAGCGCGACCGGGAGGATCTGGCCGCCCGCGAGCAGGAGCGTGAAGGGCACGATCGTGGCCGGAGCCCCGATCCCCTCGGTTGCATTCTTGGAGAGCCCCCGCCAGACGTCGGCGTTCCGCTCGTACATCCGGCACGATGCGAGATCCGTGGCATCGAAGATGTCGGTGCGGAGTCCGGCGCGGCGGTACGCGCGGGGCAGCTTCACGCCGTCGTGGAGCGACGCCCTGATCGCCGCGTGGCCTCCGGCCTGCTCGTAGTCGGCCCGCCTGGTCACGAACAGCTGGCCGCAGCCGGCCGCGAGGCCGGGCGAGCCGTCCTGCCGGCTGCGGGCGATCGGCAGGTAGCCGAGCAGGATGAAGTGGATCAGGGGCAGGAGCAGCCAGTCGAGCAGGCAGCTCGTCGCCTGCCGCGGAAACCCGCTCCCGAGGGCCGCCCCGGAGGCGTCGAGAAACGCCACGGCTCGAGCGATCGCATCGGGGGCGGGCGACACGTCGACGTCGAGAAACACCCAGGTGTCGTGCCTCGCCGCCTCGGCGAGTTGCCAGCAGGCGTGCTGCTTGCCGCACCATCCGGCGGGCAGCGGCCTGCCGGCGACGAGCCGCACCCGCGGATCGGCCGCGGCGATTCCCACTACG
>CAIKWU010000182.1 GCA_903831155.1 uncultured Planctomycetaceae bacterium
GAAGTACGGCATGGCCTGCCTGCTGCACGAGAAGCCCTTCGCCGGCATCAACGGCTCGGGCAAGCACGTCAACTGGTCGCTCGGCTGCAAGCTCGGCAATCTCCTCGAGCCGGGTGAGACGCCGCACGCCAACATGCAGTTCCTCGTGTTCTGCGCCGCGGTGATCCGCGCCGTGCACCTCCACGGCGACATGCTGCGGGCGGTCGTGGCCTCCAGCGGCAACGACCACCGGCTCGGTGCCAACGAGGCGCCCCCGGCGATCATCTCGATCTTCCTCGGCGAGCAGCTCTCCGACGTCTTCGAGCAGATCGAGAAGGGCAAGGCGACCAGTTCCAAGAGCACCGGCACGCTCACCGTCGGCGTCGACACGCTGCCGGCCTTGCCGAAGCATGCCGGCGACCGCAACCGGACCAGCCCGTTCGCCTTCACCGGCAACAAGTTCGAGTTCCGGGCCGTGGGCTCGAGCCAGTCGATCGCGGGCCCGCTCGTGGCCCTCAACACGATCATGGCCGAGAGCCTCGACTACATCGCCACGGAACTGGAGAAGGCGACCGGTGGCGACCAGTCGAAGCTGGCCGGCGCCGTCGAGAAGCTGCTCCAGAAGATCGTCTCCGAGCACAAGGCGGTGATCTTCAACGGCAACGGCTATTCCCAGGAGTGGCATGAGGAGGCCGCGAAGCGGGGCCTGCCCAACCACCGGGCGACCCCGGAGGCCCTCGACCAGCTGGTGGCGCCGAAGAACCTCGATCTGTTCGAGAAGTACGGCGTGCTCTCGAAGCGGGAGATGCAGAGCCGCTACGAGATCTACATGGAGCGGTACTGCAAGGACATCAACACGGAAGCCCAGGCCGCCCTGCAGATCGCCAAGACCCTGATCCTGCCGGCGGGCTACCGGTACCAGGGAGAGCTCGTCGACATCGCCACGAAGCTCAAGGGCCTCGGCAACGCCCCCCACATGGGCACGCTCGACAAGCTCACGAAACTCGTCGGCGAGTTCGAGGGGCGGATCGAAGCCCTGGAGAAGGCGCTTGGCCACCACGGCGGCGGCGACCTGCGGGCCGAGGTGAAGCACTTCCACGGCGACGTGATCCCGGCGATGGTGGCCCTGCGGGAGACGGCCGACCAGATCGAGGTGATCCTGCCGGACGACCTCTGGCCGCTCCCGACCTACCGCGAGATGCTGTTCATCAAGTGAGCGACGACCTCGCAGGGGCGATCGCGGCGGTGTGCGATCGCCTCGGGCTCGTCGTCCCGCCTGAAGCCATGCCGAGGCTGGCCGCGTATGCGGCCAGCCTCTGGTCGTGGAACGAGCGTCTGAACCTCACCCGGCACGTCGATGCCGAGGCATTCGTCTCGCGTGACGTGGCCGATGCGGCGGCGATCGCGCCGCACCTGGCCCACGGCGAGCGGGTGCTCGACGTGGGCACCGGAGGGGGCGTGCCCGGAGTGATCCTGGCGATTCTCCGCCCCGATCTCCACGTGGAGCTCTGCGACAGCGTGGCCAAGAAGGCCCGCGCGGTGGGCGAGATCGTCCGCGAGGCGGACATCACGATCCCCGTGCACGCGTCTGCGGCACAGGCGCTCGTGGCCCGCAGGCCCTCCGGTCCC
>CAIKWU010000183.1 GCA_903831155.1 uncultured Planctomycetaceae bacterium
GACACCCGCAAGCAGCGGTTGCAGGCCGTGTTCTCGTTTCTGACGAATGACCTGAAGGCGAGCAAGGCCAAGCGGCAGGCGGTTCGCCAATCGTTGGAGCAGTTTGTCGGCGAGTGACGTGCCAGAAGCCGAGGTTCAGTTGCCTGCGGTCGGCACGACCGGCGGATGCAGGTCCGACACGACCACGCTCCCTGTCGTATCGTTCGTCCGTACGTACTGGAACTGGCCCATCGTCCCGATCGTGGCCGCGGCAGCGGCTGCGCTCGCCACCTTCTGCCCGCCGGTAATGTCCACGAACACATTTCCTTCCGCCACCCTTCCACACTGTTCGCGAATGCAGTGACGAATCGCTTCCTTCACCTCGTTGAAGTCCTCGAAATCGAGCGTCTGGGGTAGCACATCCACGGCTGCACCGCGCAGTTCTGGGTAGCGATCCAAGAAAGGCTTGCAGAGCGTCGCCAGCTGCTCGTGCGACCCCCGGTCGTCGTCGCCCGTCGTCCTCGAACCCACCAGCAGGATCCTCAGCCCGGGTCGTGGAGCGTAGCGGCTCACGGCGCGGAGCAACTGCTGCCAGGGCCACTTGGAGCCTTGCAGGGCCTCGATGTCCTGCGCGAGTGACGTGAATGCCAAGGGATACGCCTTCGCGTTCGCGCCGTCGCCCCTGGTCAGTGTTACCGCAGACTGGCCATCCGAGAGCGGAAACTGTTTCGGCTCGATCCGCGACACGAGCGCGATCAGCGTGACCGGGCCTTCAGGCAGGGTATCGATGCCCTTCGTGGCGAGATCGACCGGCGTCTGAAACCAGCCCTGCACCACGGGAAGCATCCAGCACCAGAGCCCGCCCCACACGATGGCAAACAAGAGGAAGATGACTAAGCGGTAAGGGGCGGGGCAGTCGCCAAGCCCCAGCGCCCGAAAGCCCCAGTCGGGCACCGCGTTGGAGAGGATGAGAGCGGTAAACGCCGATGCCCCGATAAGACATTGGCGGGTCATGCCTGGCCGCGGGTTGGGTCGGGTCAGCAGGTATCCCCCGAGCACGACCGCGCCGAGCGCCACTGCACCGACGATTGCCGCCCAATGCAGCGGCATACCCACGCGACGAGAAAAGCCCTCCAGCCCGGCAGCCCCCTCTTGGCCGACCACCTGGGACACCACGAGCAGGATCGAGAGCCAGCAAAACGCCAGCATCACTCGGCCGCTGAGAAATGGTTTTTCAAGCGTCATTTGGCAGGAATCCTAAGGGCGGTGGTTGCGCGGCAGCCCCGCGGGCGGGCGGATTCCCCGTCCTGTGCCTGCGGAAATGATTGATAGCCGATTCCCCCCTGTAGCGCCCATTCCCGGCCTGCGTAGACGGGTTGTGCCGGGCGGACCACCCCCGGCCAGTCCGGTCCACACCACACCTCCACACTGCCCCCCGGAACCTTCCCGACCATGTCCCGCACCATCCGCCAGGCCGCAGCCCTCCTCGTCGTCGCCACCGTCGCCGTCGCCGCGATCGTGGCCCTTCATGGCGCCCGCACGCCCGTCGTGCCAAGGCCCGACGCAGCAACCCCCGGCGGCGCCGGTCTCTACGAGCGGATCCAGATCAGCATGGCCGCAGCGACCACGCGGAACGATCAGGCCCTCGCCCTCTGCGAGAGCGACATCAACGCCGTCCTCTCGCGAGAGTTTTCGGAAATCACTCGCGAGGGTGACAAGGCAGTCGCCGAGGTAGCAAGCTATTCCTCATGTTGCGGAATCATCGGCCGGCTGGCGAAAGACCAGGTCTTCGGCGGCACGTCGGCATCGGCCTACGTCGACCAGGAACTCGGCGGCCGCCTGCGGCCCGCCCTGCACACCTGCTCGCAGGAACTCGACGCGGCCCTGGCTCGCTTCGACCGCTCGCTCGCCGAGAGCACCGTCACCCTCGCGAGTGAACTCGCTCAGGCCCGCGACGCATCGGGCAACGACCCTGTCACGGTGGCGGTCGACGTCCGCTACTCCGATGACCTCGACACCGCCCTGCGGAGCCTCGGATTCGACTCCGCCGGTGTGGGCGTGGGCCTCGCGCTCGACGTCTGGGGGCTGATCAACTCCCGACTCGCCCAGGGCCTGCTCACGAAAGCCACTGGCATGGCGGCCTCCATGTTCGCCCGCCCCGCCGCTGCCGCCGCCGCCGAGATGACGGTGGCCGTGGCCGACGGCCCGCTCCCGATCGGCGACGCGATCGCCCTCGTGGGCGGTCTCTGGACGGCCTACGACATCTACGCCACCCGCGCCGCCTTCGAGACCGAACTCAAGACAACGCTCGCCAACGCCCTGCCCGACATGAAGCGGAGCGTGCACGACCAGGTCATGACCCGGATCCGCGGCACGCTCGACGCCCATCGCCGGGTCCAGGACTCGATCCGCACTGCCTGCACCAACGGCATCACCCACTGAGGAGCCCGCTCATGCACCACACGAACACCGTCGTCGCTCTCCTGACCGTCTGCTCGCTCGTCGCCACCTCCCCTCGCGCCGTCGCCGGCGGCCGCGCGACCCTCCTCCGCGAGGCCACGGAGTTCGTCACCCGCCGGGGAACCCGCGAACTGGCCGAGAAAGCAACGCGGGAGACAGCGGAGCAGGTGGTCGAGGCCGGCGTCACGAAGTTCGGGGCCGAGGCCGTGGAACTCGAAGTCAAGGCGCCGGGGCTCACCCGCACGGTCTTCACCGTCTTCGGCGACGATGCCGCGAGGAAGATCGCCACGACCGTGCCGGCGGAGGATCTGCCGCGGCTGGTGTCCTACGCGGAGCGGGCCGACACGCCCCAGACCCGCGCGCTGCTGCTCGAAGCGTACGAGCGGGAGGGGCGGAGCCTGTTCGAGCGGATTCCGGCAAAGCTCGTCCTCGCGGGCGGCCTGACGACGGCGATGATCTACGGCACGCACCGGGCCAGCGCCCCGATGGCGGCGCTCGGCACGCAGATCGAGAACAATCCCGACCTCGCCGGGCGGCTCCTCGACTGGCTGGCACTGATCGCCGGCGCGACGGTCCTGCTCATCACGACCGTGCTACTCCGGTGGCTCGGCCTGTTCCGCCGCCAGCCGGCCGCCGCTCCGACCACCCCCGCCCGGGCCGCCCCGGCC
>CAIKWU010000184.1 GCA_903831155.1 uncultured Planctomycetaceae bacterium
CGCGGACGCCGGCGACGATCCGGCGGAGCGGCGTGCCGGCCTGACCACCCTCCAGGTCGTCACCGGCGAGGGCACGCCGTTCCCAGACCCGCGGACTGGAATCAGCTTTAAAGACATCGCCGACGGCACGAGCAAGACGCTCGCGATCGTCGAGGTCTCACCCGACCGGGCAGTGCCCTGGACGAAGCCGGCGGACCATCCTTTCAATCCCGAGCAGCCGCTCGACGGCCTCGGCACGCCGCGGCGGCCCGGCGGGCTGTTCCTGGCCGCGTTTTTCGACGGCAGCGTGCAGGCGATCATGCCCGACGTCGATCAGGGCACATTCCGCGCCCTCGTCACGCCCGCCGGCGGTGAACCCGTGATGCGACCGTGACCACGCCCCGCGTCGGCATGCGAATCGGCCGTTGCCCGCCCTACCTCGCCGCTTGTTCCGCCCATGCGGCCACGGGCACGCAGCTGCAGAAGAGGTTGCGGTCGCCGTGGACGTTGTCGACGCGGCCCACCGGCGGCCAGTACTTCCTGAGCACGAGCGCCGGCACCGGAAACGCCGCCTGCTCGCGGGTGTAGGGCCGCGACCAGTCCGTGGCCACCACGTCGTCGGCCGTGTGCGGGGCGTGCTTGAGCGGGTTGTCGTCCTTGGGCCACGTGCCATTCTCGACGAGCCGGATCTCCTCGCGGATCGCGATCATCGCCTCGATGAAGCGGTCGAGTTCCTCGAGCGGCTCGCTCTCGGTCGGCTCGATCATCAGCGTGCCCGGCACCGGGAAGCTGAGCGTGGGGGCGTGAAAGCCATAGTCGATCAGCCGCTTGGCCACGTCTTCGGCCGTGACGCCGCTCGTGTCCTTGAGGGGCCGCAGGTCGAGGATGCATTCGTGGGCCACGCGGCCTTCGGCGCCGGAGTAGAGCGTGGAGTAGTGGCCGCGGAGCCTCGTGCTGACGTAGTTCGCCGAGAGGATCGCCGTGGCCGTCGCCTCGCGGAGCCCCTCGCCCCCCATCATCCGGCAGTACATCCAGCTGATCGGCAGCACCGCCGCGTTGCCCAGCGGCGCGGCCGACACGGCACCCACGTCGTTCACGGGCACGCCGCCGGTCGCGTGCCCGGGAAGGTGCGGCACGAGGTCCTCGACCACGCACACCGGCCCCACGCCCGGTCCGCCGCCGCCGTGCGGGATGCAGAAGGTCTTGTGGAGGTTCAGGTGGCTGACGTCGCCGCCGAACTTCCCGGGCTCGGCCACGCCCACGAGAGCGTTCATGTTCGCGCCGTCCACGTAGACGCGGCCGCCGTGCGCGTGGACGATCTCGCAGAGCTCGCGAATCTGCGACTCGAAAACCCCGTGCGTGCTCGGGTAGGTGATCATCACCGCCGCCAGCCGGTCGGTGTACTGCTCGCACTTGGCCCGCAGTTCGGCGAGGTCGACGTTGCCGTGCGCGTCGCAGCCGGTGACCACCACCTCCATGCCCACCATCTGCGCGCTGGCGGGATTGGTGCCGTGGGCGCTCGACGGAATCAGGCAGATGTCGCGATGCCCCTGGCCGCGGGCCGCCTGCCAGGCCCGAATCACGAGCAGTCCGGCGTATTCGCCCTGGCTGCCGGCGTTGGGCTGGAGGCTGATCCCCGCGTAGCCGGTCGCCTCGCAGAGCCACTCGCGGAGCTGGCGGTCGAGGATCGCGTAGCCCGCCCGCTGCCCGGCCGGCGCGAACGGATGGACGTTCGCGAACTCGGGCCACGTGATCGGGATCATCTCGCTCGTGGCGTTGAGCTTCATCGTGCAGCTGCCGAGCGGGATCATGCCGCGGTCGAGGGCGAGATCCCTGTCGGAGAGCGAGCGGATGTACCGCAGCATCGCCGTCTCGCTGGCGTGGCTCGTGTAGACCGGATGCGTGAGAAACCGGCTGGTGCGGAGCAGGCCGGCGGGAACCCGCGGAGCGGTGTCGGCGAGCGACTCGACCTCGGGCACCGCCGCCCCGTCGGCCGCCAACGCGGCCCAGATGGCGGTGAGGTCGTCCCGCGTGGTGGTCTCGTCGAGGGCGATGCCCACCGTCGCGTCGTCGAGCCGGCGGAGGTTCATTCCCGCGGCCCGCGCCCGAGCGAGCACGGCGTCGGTTCGCGGCCCCGTCTCCACGGCGAGCGTGTCGAAGGCATGCGCGTGCCGCAGGCGGCAGCCGAGCCGCTCGAGCCCGGCCGCGAGCACTCCCGCGTAGGTGGCCACGCGGCGGGCGATCCGCGCGAGCCCCTCGGGGCCGTGATAGACGGCATACATGCTCGCCACCACGGCCGGAAGCACCTGCGCGGTGCAGATGTTCGACGTGGCCTTCTCGCGGCGGATGTGCTGCTCGCGGGTCTGGAGCGCGAGCCGGTAGGCGGGGCGGCCGTGGCTGTCGATGCTCACGCCCACCAGCCGGCCCGGGAGCGACCGTTTGAACTCGTCGCGGCAGGCGAGGAAGGCGGCATGCGGCCCACCGCAGCCCATCGGCATACCGAAACGCTGCGTGGTGCCCACCACGATGTCGGCCCCCCACTCGCCGGGCGGCACGAGGAGGGCGAGCGAGAGGATGTCGGCCGCCGCGATCACCGCCGCCTTCTTCGCGTGGGCGCGGTCCGCGAGTCCGCGCCAGTCGCGAATGCCGCCGTCCGTGGCCGGCACCTGCAGGAGCACGCCGAAGCAGTCGGTCGAGTCGAGCAGCGCGGCGGCGTCGCCCACCACGATCTCGATGCCGAGCGGCCTGGCCCGCGTGCGGAGCACCTCGATCGTCTGCGGATGGCAGCCCTGATCGACGAGCAGCACGTGGCCCGTCGCCGTGCCTGTCCGTTTTGCGAGCGTCATCGCCTCCGCGGCGGCCGTGGCCTCGTCGAGGAGCGACGCGTTGGCGATCGGCATCGCCGTGAGGTCACAGATCATCGTCTGGAAGTTGACGAGCGCCTCCATCCGGCCCTGGCTGATCTCGGCCTGGTAGGGCGTGTACGCGGTGTACCAGGACGGGTTCTCGAGGATGTTCCGCAGGATCACCGTCGGCGTGTGGCAGCCGTGGTAGCCCTGGCCGATGAAGCTCTTGAGCAGGAGGTTCCGCGCGGCGATGCCCCGGAGTTCCTCGAGCGCCGCGGCCTCCGTCACCGGGACGGGGAGCCGCATCGGATCGCGACGGGCGATGCTCGTGGGCACGATGCACTCGACGAGATCGTCGAGCGACGCGGCGGCGACGGCGGTGAGCATCGTGGCCTGATCGGCAGGCGTGGGA
>CAIKWU010000185.1 GCA_903831155.1 uncultured Planctomycetaceae bacterium
CGGCTCGAGTTCTCCAGCCGCGACGAACGGCGGGCCTTCGACCGCGGCCTCCGCACGAGCATCGACGTGGGCGACATCGTCCCCGTCACCGTCCGCCGCAGCGACGGGGCCGACGGCACGAGCGAGGTGGAACTACGCCTCGTCGCCCGCTGACGCGGCCCCGATCGCGGCCGCGAGTTTTGCGACCGAGCAGGGAGCCGAGCCCTCGGCCTTGTTGTTGATCGTGATGAACACCTCCCGGCCGCGGGCCGCCGCACGGGATGCCAGCCGCGCCAGCGCCTCGCGGGAGGGCACGTCCTCCTCCACGAGCCGGTCGAATGGGAAATAGGCCTGCTTCGCCTCCTCGTAGCGGTGGCCGGCGTGGAGATTCCACCGGGCGACCACCGCCAGCCGGCAGTCGTCGCGATCGAGGCCGAAGGCGGCGGCCTGCTCGGCGACGGGAGGCATGCGGGCGTGCACCGCGAGGCAGGGCGTCGCGGAGGCGTCCCGCAGGCCGGCGGCGAAGGCCGGGCAGGCGAGTTCCGGATCGCGGACCTCGACGGCGAGCGTGACGTGCGCGGGCGTCCTTCCGCGGATCGCCGCCATGAACGCGGCGATCCGCGCGATGGTCCTGGGCATGTCGGCCACGGGCCTGCGGCCGAGCGGCGGGAACTGGAAGACGAGCGGACCGGCCTTCATCCCGAGTCCGGTGACCGCCGGCTCGACGAACGTGGCAGCCGCCGCGGCCGCGTCGAGAAACGACGGATTGTCGCGGGCCGCCTCGCCGCTGCCGGGCTTTCGCAGCACCGGGTCGGTGAAGGCGGCGGGTGCCTTGACGACGAACCGAAACGCGTCGGGCACCTGCGCGGCGTAGGCCGCGAACTCGTCCCGAGTGAGCGGCGCGTAGAACGTGCGGTCGAGGCTCACGGTTCCCAGCAGCGGGTGCGCTGCGTAGGCGGGCAGGCCGTGGCGGGCGAGCACCTGCTCGGTCGCCGGCTTGCCGTTTCGCGGCGCGAACACCAGGCCCGTCCAGCCGGGGAACGACCAGCTCGACGTGCCCAGATGGATTGCGGCCGGCAGCCGCACAGCCAGACGCCGCATCTCGTCGGGCACGTCGGCCGGATCGACCGCGTCGGAGTCGGCGAACAGCGGGAGTTGCACGAGGCTGCCGAGGTGGGGACGTCGAGATCGTGATCGCGCCGCGCCGGTCGCGGGCTTTTGGCGTCGGGTTGAAGGCCGCCCCGAATGCCGGGACACTGATCCCGTGAACGAAGTCTACGCTCCGCGTCGCAGGGTGCCGGCCATGATCGCTTCCGTCGCAATCGTGTCGCTCTGGCTCGTGGCCTTCGTGGGGGTCGGCGTCGGCGCCGAGGCGGCCGTCAGGCCCAACGTCGTGTTCATCATGGCCGACGATCTCGGCTGGACCGACCTCGGCTGTCAGGGAAGCAGGTACTACGAGACGCCCAACATCGACCGCCTCGCGGCGGCGGGCGTGCGGCTCACGAGCCACCATCACTGCCAGAACTGCACGCCCACCCGGGCCGCGCTGATGACCGGTCAGTACGGCGCCCGGACCGGCATGTACACGGTGGGCGGGGTCGGCCGGTTCGACTGGAGCTCGCGGCCGCTCGTGCCCGTCGAGAACGTCACGAACCTGCCGCTCGACCGCGAGATCATCGCGGCCGCCCTGAAGAAGCGAGGCTACGCGACGGCGATCTACGGCAAGTGGCATCTCGGTGAGCGGGGCGAGCACCATCCGGGCCGCCGCGGCTTCGACGAGGCGATCACCACGCAGGGGAGGCACTTCGAGTTCGAGACGAATCCCCCGGTCGAGCATGCGAAGGACGAGTATCTCGCCGACTTCCTCACCGACCGCGCGGTCGACTTCATCGCGCGGCACGCCGATCGACCATTCTTCCTCTACCTGCCGCACTTCGGCGTCCACGCGCCGCTCGAGGCGAAGCCGGCGCTCGAGACGCGGTTTGCGGACAAGCCGGCCGTCGGCGGCCATCGCAACCCCACGTATGCGGCGATGATCGCCTCCGTCGACGAGAGCGTGGGCCGTGTCGTCGAGGCCCTCGAGGAGCACGGGCTCGCGGAGAAGACGCTGGTGATCTTCACGAGCGACAACGGCGGCGTGGGGGGCTATGCCCGCGAGGGCCTGATGAACCGGCGTGGCGACATCACCGACAATGCGCCGCTGCGGAGCGGCAAGGGCAGCCTCTACGAGGGCGGCACGCGGGTGCCCTTCATCGTGAAGTGGCCCGGCGTCGTGCCCAAGGGAGGCTCGTGCCACGAGCCGACGGTCCACGTCGATCTCTATCCCACGATCCTCGAGGTCACGGGAGCCGAGCGGCCCCGGCACGCGCTCGACGGCGAGAGCCTCGTGCGGCTCATGCGGGATCCCGCCGCACGCCTCGAGCGGGAGGCGATCTATCAGCACTTCCCGGGATACCTCGGGGCGGGCCCCGACACCTGGCGGACCACGCCCGTCAGCCTGATCCAGTCGGGCCGCTGGAAGCTGATGGAGTTTCTCGAGGACGGCCGGCTCGAGCTCTACGATCTCGAGGCCGACGTCGGCGAGACCAGAAACCTCGCCGCGGAGATGCCCGCGAAGGCGCAGGCGCTTCACGAGCGGCTGGTGGCCTGGCGAAAGCACATCGGCGCGGCGATGCCGGCGGCCAACGACGGCGTTGGCGGGGCGAAGGCTCCGGCGGCGGACGCGAAGGCCGCCAAGGCGCGGAGCGGCACGTGACGAACTCCCGGCGGCACTCGCTGATCGGCCCGCTGGCCTCGCTCGCGCGGCGGCTCGACGGCGAGCTGCTCACCGACGAACTCGTGCTGGCCGCCTATTCGACCGACGCCTCCGAATACCAGGAGCGTCCGCTCGCGGTGGCGTCTCCGGGATCGGATGCCGACGTCCGCCAGCTCGTGCGGTTCGCGGCCGAGCACCGCGTGGGGCTGATTCCGCGTGGTGCGGGCACGTCGCTCGCCGGGCAGGTCGTGGGCGATGGGATCGTGGTCGATCTCGGCAGGCACCTCGACCAGATCATCTCGCTCGACCTGGCGAACCGGCGGGTCCGCGTGCAGCCGGGCGTGGTCCGCAACGAGCTCAACCGGTTCCTCGCGCCCCACGGGCTCTTCTTCGGCCCCGAAACCTCGACCGCGAACTGGGCGATGATCGGCGGAATGGTGGGCAACAACTCCTGCGGTTCCAACTCGATCGCCTACGGTTCGACCCGCGAGCACCTCGTTTCGGCGCGGGGATTCCTCGCGGACGGCAGCGAGGTGACGTTCGGACCGCTCACGCCCGCCGAGTTCTCGGCGAAAACGCACGGCGACACGCACGAAGCGGCGATCTATCGCGAGCTGCGGGCGATCCTCGGCGTGGAGGCCAACCGCCGGCTGATCCGCGACTCGTTCCCGCGGCCGGAGGTCACCCGCCGCAACACGGGCTACGCGCTCGACGCCCTGATGCAGGCGTCGTGCTTCGATCCGGGCGAGCCCGCCGACTTCAGCATGTGCCGCCTGCTCGCCGGCTCGGAGGGCACGCTCTTCGTGGGCGTGGAGTTCGAGCTCGGCCTGATCCCGCTGCCGCCCCCCGGCGGGCTGCTCGTGGTCCACTGCCGAACCGTCGACGAGGCCCTGCGGGCCGCGGTGGTGGCCATGCGGCACGGGCCCACCGGCTGCGAACTGATCGACGACAAGATCCTCGAGTGCACCAAGGCCAACCTCGAGCAGGCCCGCAACCGCGACTTCGTCGTCGGCGAGCCGGGTGCGGTGCTCGTGGTGGAACTCCGGCACGAGTACCGGCCGACCCTCGAGGCGCTGCTCGCCCGGCTGGAGGCCGACCTGCGGGCGGCCGGGCTCGGCTATGCCTTCCCGATGCTCTTCGGGAGCGACGGCGACAAGGTCTGGGAACTCCGCCGGGCCGGGCAGGGGCTCGTCAACAACGTCCCGGGCGACGCGAAGCCCCGGGAGATCGTCGAGGACACGGCGGTGGCGGTCGAGGACCTGCCCGCCTACATCGCGGAGTTCGACCGCCTGCTTGCGGAGAAGTACGGCATCGACTGCATCCACTATGCCCACGCCGGCGCGGGTGAGCTCCACCTGCGACCGCTGTTCGACCTCCACTCGCCGGAGGGCCTGAGGATGTTCCGCGACGTGGCCACCGACGTGGCCGCGCTCGTGAAGAAATACCGCGGCTCGCTGAGCGGCGAGCACGGCGATGGCAGGCTGCGCGGCGAGTTCATCCGCTCGATGGTGGGCGACGCCTGCTACGACCTCTTCGTCCGCGTGAAGCGGGCCTTCGACCCGCAGGGGATCCTCAATCCCCGAAAGATCGTCGACACCCCGCCGATGGACACCTCGCTCAGGATCCTGCCGGGCGAGCCGTCGCCGCGGCACGACACCGTGTTCCGCTTCGCCGACACCGACGGCATCCTCCGCGCCGCCGAGAAGTGCACCGGCGTGGGCCAGTGCCGCAAGTCGCCCCTCGCCGGCGGCACGATGTGCCCGAGCTACATGGCCACCCGCGACGAGACGCACACGACCCGGGCCCGGGCCAACGTGCTGCGGCAGGCGCTCGCCGGCACGAAGGCCGACGCCAATCCCTGGGTCCGCCCCGAGCTCGCCGAGGTGATGGACCTCTGCCTGTCGTGCAAGGCCTGCAAGAGCGAGTGCCCGTCGAACGTCGACATGGCCCGCCTCAAGGCGGAGTGGCAACAGCACTGGCACGATCGCCACGGCGTGCCCTTCCGCACGCGGCTCGTGGCCGGCACTCCCGCGATGCTCCGCCGCGCGGCCGTGGCTCCCTGGGCCTACAACCTGCTCGTGCGAACGCCGCTTGTGTCGCGGCTCGTGAAGGCCGTGGCGGGGTTCGCCCGTGGTCGGTCGCTGCCCACGCTGCCGCGGACCACGCTGCGGGCATGGCTCGCGAAGCGGTCCCCCCGTGGGCCGGCGGTCAACGGCCGCGTGCACCTCTTCGTCGACGAGTTCACCGACACGCTCGACGCGCAGGTGGGCATCAAGGCGGTGGAGCTCCTCGAGGCGCTCGGCTACGAGGTCGTGGTGCCGACGCACGTCGACAGCGGCCGCGCGCAGCTCTCCACCGGGCTCGTCCGCGCCGCCCGCGACCTCGCCGTGGCCAACGTCGAGCTCCTCGACCCGGTCGTCACCGACGATGCGCCCCTCGTGGGGATCGAGCCCTCGGCGATCCTCACGTTCCGCGACGAGGTGCCCGATCTGGTTCCGGAGCCGCTCTCCGCCGCCGCCCGACGGCTCGCGTCGCGGACGCTCCTGATCGACGAGTTTCTCGCCCGTGAGGCCCGTGGCGGGCGGATCACGGCCGCGGCGTTCACCACGGCTTCGCGGCGAATCGCCCTCCACGGCCACTGCCACCAGAAGGCGCTCGGGAGCGTGGCCGACTCCGCGGCGATCCTCGCGCTGCCGGCCAACCACGTGGTGGAGACGATCCCGAGCGGCTGCTGCGGGATGGCGGGCTCCTTCGGCTACGGCCGCGAGCACTATCGCGTGTCGATGAAGATCGGTGAGCTCGTGCTCCTGCCCTTCGTGCGGTCAGCGCCACGCGACACCCTGATCGCGGCCCCGGGCACGAGTTGCCGCCACCAGATCGCCGACGGCACGGGCCGCCTCGCGCTGCATCCGGTGGAAATCCTCCACGCGGCCCTTGCCCGGCCTACAATCCGGCCATGAACGGCCCCACGATCGTCTGGTTTCGAAGCGACCTCAGGCTCGACGACAACCCCGCCCTGGTGGCGGCGGCTGCCCGCGGGCGGGTCGTGCCTGTGTTCATCTGGGCCCCCGACGAGGAGAAACCCTGGGAGCCGGGCGCGGCATCGCGGTGGTGGCTGCACCAATCGCTCGAGAAGCTCGCGGCGGCGCTCGCAAAGGCCGGCACGCCGCTCGTGATCCGTTCGGGGGCGTCGCTCGCCACGCTCCGGGCCCTGGCGAAGGAGAGCGGGGCGACGGGTGTGGTCTGGAACCGCCGCTACGAGCCGGCGGTGATCGCCCGCGACACGAAGATCAAGAAGGATCTCGCTGCCGACGGCCTCGCGGTCGAGAGCTTCAACGGCTCGCTGCTCTTCGAACCGATGCACGTGGCCACGAAGGAGGGCAGGCCGTACCAGGTGTTCACGCCGTTCTGGCGATCGCTGCTCGCGAAGGACGAGCCGGCCGTGCCGGTGGCGGCGCCGCGGAGGCTCGAGGGTGTGGAGCGGTCGCCGAAGAGCCAGAGCATCGAGTCGCTCGGGCTGCTGCCTGAGATCGCCTGGGACGGCACGATGGTGAAGACCTGGACTCCCGGCGAAGCCGGCGGTGCGAAGCGGCTCGAGCGGTTTCTCGACAAGGCCCTGGCAGGCTACTCGACCGACCGCGACCGCCCCGACCACGAGGGCACAAGCAGCCTCTCGCCCCATCTCCACTTCGGGGAGATCTCGCCCCGCCGCGTCTGGCACGCCGTCCGCGAGGCCGTCGGCGGCCGGCCGGCGGCCAAGATCACCGGCGGCGGCGCCGAGGCCTACCTCCGCGAACTCGGCTGGCGGGAGTTCGCCAACCACCTGCTCTTCCACTTTCCGCACACGACCGACGCGCCGCTCAGGGCCGACTACGCGAAGTTCCCGTGGGCGAAGGACCCCGTCGGCCTGCGGGCGTGGCAGAAGGGCCGCACCGGGTTTCCGATCGTCGACGCCGGCATGCGGCAGCTCTGGGCGACAGGCTGGATGCACAACCGCGTGCGGATGATCGTGGCGAGTTTCCTCGTCAAAGACCTCCGGGTGTCGTGGCTGGACGGAGCCCGGTGGTTCTGGGATACGCTCGTCGATGCCGACCTCGCCGCCAACACGCTCGGCTGGCAGTGGGCCGCGGGCTGCGGGGCCGACGCCGCCCCCTACTTCCGGATCTTCAACCCGACGAGCCAGGGGGAGAAGTTCGATCCCGACGGCGCGTATGCCGGGAAGTGGGCCGGGCTTGGACCGGGCTACCCCGAGCCGATCGTCGACCACGCGGAGGCCAGGAAGCTCGCGCTGGCCGCGCTCCAGACCGTGACCCGCGGCCGCTGAGCCGCGGCTACTTGAGCGAGGCCTGCAATGTGCGGACCTCCAGCATCGCGTCCTTCTGCTGCTCCGGGTCGCCGATCTTGCTGGCCGACTTCTCCGCCTCGGCGGCGATGGAGGTCGCGGTCTTGGAGTCGCCCGAGGCCTTGAGGGCGTTGGCCACGGCGATGAGCGCGTAGGTCTTGTTGGCGGCGCCATCGACCGACTTCGCCGCCTTGGCGGCGTCGGCGAGCAGGGCGTCGGCCTTGTCCTTCTCGCCGCGCCTGGCCCGGACGTTCGCCGCGGCCGCGAGTGCCTCCGCCTTCGGCCGGGCGTCCAGTGATTCCGCCAGGGTCTCGAGCTTTTCGATGATGGCGTCGGCCTGGTCGGCGAGGTTGGCGTTGGCGTACCCCAGTGCGACCGCCGCCAGAGCCTGCGGCCGGAAGCGGTCGGCCACGTCGTCGCCGCCGGCGATCTCGGCGGCCTTCGCCAGCAGGTCCCTGGCCTTCGACGACTCCGCGAGCCCGCCCTCCTTGCCGCCGTAGATGGCGCCGACCTTGGCCAGGACGTCGACCTTCGTCACCGGGTCCGCGATGCGGTCCGACATCGTCACGGCCTCGTCGGCGGCCTCGCGGGCCGCCCGCTTGTCGGCCATCGACGCGAACGAGGCGGCGATGTCGACGAGCCGGGGCGCGAAGACCACGGCATCGGCGTCGTCGGCGATGGTCTTGCGGGCGTCGGCGAGCGTCTGCAGTGCCCCAGCCTTGTCACCCGACTTGAACTGCGAGCGGGCCACCTTGGCCAGTTCGCGGGCCGGGCCGCCGGGGGTGGCGTCGGCCTTGGCCTTCTTGAGCCGCTCGGCGAACGTCATCGGCGGCTTCTTCTTCGTGCCGCTGCAACCGGCCAGCGGCGCGAGCAGCGCGGCGCCGCAGAGGAGCGGAACGAGCGACGTGAACCAGCCGGTGGAACGCTGCATGGGATTGTCTCCTCGGAAGAGTGCGTGGGCCGGGCGGCCGCCGGCGGGGATCGATCAGAACTTGAGGCGGGCCCGCTGCAGGCGGGAGTGCAGTTCGGCCATGAGATCGTCCTCGGCCGTCTCGTCCTCGGCCTCGTACGTCACCGAGAACCGCAGGTAGGCACCGCAGTCGTCCCACGGCACGGTCGAGATCGAGAGGTCGTGGATCAGGAACTGGCTCGCGTCCTGCGCCGTGGCGAACACCCGGTCGCCGGCGGCCTTCGGGGTCGGCGTGTAGAGGAAGTAGGTGCCCCCGGGCATCTCGCACTCGAAGCCGGAGGCTCGGAGCACGCCCACGAGTTTCTCGAGACGACGGCGATACTTCTCCCGCACCTGCCGCGGAATCTCGGGGTCGGCGAGGGCGGCGGCGGCCGCCTTCTGGATCGCCATGAACTGGCCGGAGTCGCTGTTGTCCTTGATGTCGGCGAAGGCCCGCACGATCCGCTCGTGGCCGCAGACCCAGCCCATCCGCCAGCCGATCATGTGGAAGCCCTTCGACATCGAGTGCACCTCCACACCGACGTCCTTGGCGCCGTCGATGGAGAGGAACGAGAGCGGCTCGTCGTCGTAGGAGAGCATGATGTGGGCGGCGTCCTGCACCACCACCACGCGGTGCCGGTGCGCGAAGTCGATCACCCGCTTGTAGAACTCCCGGGTCGCGGTCTTGCCGGTCGGGCTGTTGGGGTAGCAGAGCACGAGCATCTTCGTCTTCGCGAGAACGTCGGCGGGGATGCCGTCGAGGTCTGGGAAGAAGTCGTTCTGCGGCACGAGCGGGAGGCGATGGACCACGCCGCCGTACCACCGCGTGGCGGTGCCCGCCACGGGGTAGCCGGGCACGGTCATGAGCGTCACGTCACCGGGATCGATGAAGGCCGCGGGCAGCATCGCGTAGGCGGTCTTCGAGCCGATGCAGTGGTTGACTTCCGTGACGGGGTCGAGCGTCACGCCGAACTCCCGCTGCATGAAGGCGGCGGCGGCCTCCTTGAACGCGGCGATGCCGTTGTCGGCGTAGCCGCGGTTCTCCGGCCGATCCACCTCCTTCTTCATCACGGCCCGCACGTGCGCCGGGGCCATCTCGTCGTTCTCGCCGATGCCGAAGTCGAGCATTCGCCGCTCCGGGTGGTCGGCCAGGGCCTTTCGCTTGGCCCGCTTGATCATCTCGAACTTGTAGATTTCGGTGCCCTTGCCGAACTTCGCGCCCCCGATCCGCTGGGCGAAACGGTCCTGGAACCAGGGGTCGACTGGCGCGGTCACGGTTGACATCGGGGCGGAACTCGCAGGGAAGGGGGGCGAAATCGGGCGAAACCCGGGGATGTCGGGCAGAATAGCGGGTGTCGGCGGCCTTTCCAACGGCCTTCGGGGTCCGGTGCCCGGTCTGGTGACCCCGCATCGCGGGGCGTATCCTTGGAAGGAGAGGGGCTCGAGATTTCGAGAGGCGGCATGCGAAGAACATCCCGGGGTAGTCCCGCCAACCGCCGGGCCGGCAGCGGTCCGCGTCGTCGTGCTGCCGATCTGCGACTCGAGCGGCTCGAAACGCGGCTGGCGCTCTGCGCGACCCATCTCTTCACGGACCTGATCGACCCCGCAACCCTGCCGGTCGGCGTCGGCGGCGCCACGCTCGTGGCCGGCGGCCAGACCCTGGACGCGGCCGACTCGTTCAACGTCAGCCTCGCATCGTCCACCGGCACCCTCGCCGCCCTCGACGCCGGCGTCACGGCCACCGCCAACGCAGCCAACGGGATGCCCGAACTCCACGGGCGGCCCGGGGCTCCGACTGCGATCTATCTCGACTTCGACGGCGAGGGCACCAACGAGCCCTACGACGTGGACGGCGATCCGACCACCTTCAACTCCACGGAGCAGGCGACGATCACCGAGGCCTGGCGGCAGGTCTCCGTCTACTTCTCGATCTTCGACGTGGACGTGACCACCGTGAAGCCGACGGTGCCGTTCGCGTGGCACGTGACGAGCCCCAGCATCTCCGGAGGCTACAGCTACGTCGGCGTGTTTCCGAACACGTCGCCCAAGTCGTTCAACAACGCCTCCGCCGCCCGCTCGAGGGTCTCGGGCATCGTGCACGAACTCGGCCACAACTTCGGCCTCGCGCACCAGTCCGACTACGACACGCTCGGCAACAAGACCGCCGAATACTCGTCCGGCTTCGACTCCCAGCACGGCCCGCTGATGGGCGTTGACTACGCCCAGACCATCCACAAGTGGTTCATTGGCCACCCCAGCAGTTCGGCGAGCAGCCTGCAGGACGACATCGCCGTGATCGCGGGCAAGATCAAGACGCGGCAGCCCGCCGGCGGCGACGGGTTCCGTGCCGATGACCACGGCAGCACGACCGCCACGGCGCGGGCCCTCACGCCCGCCGCCGATGGCAGCCGCGCGATCTCGGGAATCATCGAGCGGATGGCCGATATCGACGTGTTCTCGTTCACCACGACCGGCGCCGGCGTGTCGGTCGTCTCGGTGGTGCCCACCAAGCCCTCGGGGCTCGACGCCAAGGTCGAGGTCCGCGACGGCGCGGGCGTGCTCGTGGCGGCGAGCGACGGGGCAACGAACGAACAGCAGATCGTGCTTCCCGTCGGCGCGGGCACCTGGTACGTGTCGGTGTCGAGCCATGGCAACTACGGCGACGTCGGCATGTACGACCTCACCGTCAACGACCTCCCCGAGGGTTGGAAGTCGGCCGACGTCGGCAGCGTTGGCAGCCCGGGCGATGCGGGCTACGACGCGGCGACGGGCACCTTCACCGTCGCCGGCTCCGGTGCCGACGTGTTCGGCACCGCCGACGCGTTCCGCTTCGCCTACCAGAGGCTCACGGGCAACGGCTCGATCGTGGCCCGCGTGACCCAGAACCAGAACACCAACGCCTGGTCGAAGGTGGGCGTGGAGATCCGCGAGACGCTCGCCGCCAACTCGAAGCACGTGGCCATGGTGACGAGCGCCACGAGTGGGCCGCAGTTCGTCTATCGCAGCTCCTCGGGCGGCACGTCGACCAGCGTCAACGGCACCGCCGCGACCTTCGCCCCCACCTGGGTGCGGCTCGTGCGGTCTGGCAACGTGATCACCGCCTCGCGTTCCGCCGATGGCGTGACGTGGACCACCGTCGGTTCGGCCACGGTGTCGATGGCGTCCACCGTCTACATCGGCCTCCTGACCTGCTCGCACGACACCGCGAAGGTCAACGAGGCGAAGTTCACCAACGTGGCTGTGACCGGCGCGATCAACGCGGCCGAGGTCGTGAACTCGCTGGCGGCGCCGGGAGGGGTGGCCGTCACCAGGGGCACCGGCACGGCGCTGGCCGTCTCGTGGCAGGCCGTTCCAGACGCGACGGGCTACGTGATCGAACGATCGGACGACGGCGTCGATTTCACCGACGCGGGCACCGCGGCCGCCACCGCCACGACCTGGACCGACTCCGGCCTCGCCGGTTCGATGCGGTTCTTCTATCGCGTGCGGGCCACGGACGCGGCAGGCCGCTCGGCGGCCTCAGAGATCGTCAGCGCGATCAACAGGCCGAGCGCCGTGACCAACGCCGCGGTCACCTCGCTGACCTCCTCGCAGGTGGTGCTCAACTGGCGCGACAAGAGCGGCGACTCCGGCTACCGGATCGAGCGTTCCAGCGACAACGTAACCTTCACGCAGATCGGGACCGTATCCACGAACGTGCCGTCCTACTCGGCCACGGGCCTTGCGGTCGGCGCGCAGTACTGGTTCCGGATCACGCCGATGAGTCCCTTCGGCGACTCGGTGCCGACCACGATCACCGGAAGCACGAGGCTCCCGGCGGTGGGCGGGCTCGCGTTCACATCGAAGACGTCGTCGGCGCTCTCCATCCAGTGGACCGCCGTGTCGTCCGCCACCGGGTATCGCATCGAGCGGTCGACGAACGGCACCACCTTCACGACCCTCGCGAACGTCGGCACCGGCGTGGTGACCTATTCCGACACGTCGGTCACCCCGCTCGGCGAGTACTACTACCGCGTCATCGCCACCAACGCGACGACCGAAGGCACCGACCCGCTGGCGATCTTCGCCGCGGCGCCGGCGGCGACGGCGCTTCCCGCGCCATGGACGTCGGCCGACATCGGCAACGTGGTCGGCACGGGCGCCGCCGGACTCACGTCGGGCACGTTCACCGTCGTCTCCAACGGCGCCGACATCTGGGGCACGGCCGATGCCTTCCGCTACACCCACCAGCCGCTCGTCGGTGACGGATCGATCGTGGCCCGCGTGGCCACCACCGAGAGCAGCGGCGACTGGGCGAAGATCGGCGTGATGGTCCGCGAGTCGGCCGCCGCCAACTCGAAGCACGCGATGGTGGTCGTCTCGCCGTCGAACGGCGTGGCGATGCAGTATCGTTCGAGCACCGGCGGATCGAGCACCAACATCTCGGGGCCGACGACCGTCGCCGCGCCCTACTGGGTGAGGCTCACCCGTGCCGGCAACGTCCTCACGGGCTTCGCGTCGACCGACGGCACGACCTGGACGCAGGTCGGCAGCGTCACGATCTCGATGGCGTCGAGCGTGCTCGTGGGCCTGTCGGCCAATAGCAACGCCACCACGCTGCTCAACAAGTCGACGTTCACGAACGTCACGGTCAGCAACGTCGCTCCGACGGTGGCCATAGCCGCCGTGGCGTCCCCCTCGACGGTGGTTGCCGCCACGACCTCGCTCTCGGTGACCGGAGCCGACGACCACGGCGAGTCGAACCTCTCCTACGCATGGTCGGCCAGCGGCCCGGCGGCGGTGACGTTCTCCGCGAGCGGCACCAATGCCGCGAAGGCCTCGGTGGCCACCTTCACGAAGGCGGGTTCCTACACGCTGACGGCCACGATCACCGACACCGGCGGCCTCACGGTGACGTCGGCCGTGAACGTGACGGTTTCGCAGACGCTCACCGCGATCGACGTCGCCCCCGCGACCGCCACGATTTCCGCCGGCACGCGGCAGCAGTTCTCGGCCACGGCCAAGGACCAGTTCGGCAACCCGCTGGCCACCCAGCCGGCGTTCACCTGGTCGGCCACCGGGGGCGGCACGGTGTCGTCGGCCGGGCTGTTCACGGCGCCGGCTTCTGCCGCCACCACGACCGTCAAGGCCACCGTGGGGAGCGTGTTCGGTGCGGCCACGGTGTCGACGATCGTCACGGCCGCCGCACCGACGGTGGCAACCGCCGCCGCCGCATCGCCGGCGCTGGTCACGGGCACGACCACGACGCTTTCCGTGCTCGGCTCGGACGACGGCGGCGAGCCCGCGCTCACCTACACCTGGGCCGCGACGGGGCCCGCTGCCGTGGGCTTCTCGGTGAACGGCAGCAATGCCGCCAAGTCGACCGTGGTCAGCTTCTCCAAGGCGGGCACCTACGCCTTCATCGTCACGATCCGCGATGCCGATAACCGCACCGTGACTTCGACCGTGGTCGTCACGGTGGCGCAGACGCCGACTACGATGGCCGTTTCTCCGGGCACGGCGACGGTCGCCACCAGTGCGACGCAGCAGTTCACCGCGACGATGACCGACCAGTTCGGCGCCGCTCTCGCCTCGCAGCCGTCGGTCACCTGGAGCGTGTCCGGTGCCGGGGCGATCTCGACCACGGGCCTCTTCACGGCGCCCGCCTCGAC